>JADHWI010000011.1 GCA_016783565.1 Kiritimatiellia bacterium | reverse complement strand
AGTCCAGAGAACATTTCTTACCAAATTCACGCAACGGGTTGTCTAGAGCCGAAAGCAGAGCCTCATTTTACCTCCGGGCTCTCGAGTCGGTGATCCTCGGCAGGGATAGTCGGGACGCGGGAGCGCGGGTGGTTTGCCTTGTCTTGAGTTAATGCGTCATTGTTGGGGAATTAATCGAAGCGTACGGATAATTTGAGTGATAGTAGTACGAATTCCTCCTTCGCCAAAGGCTTCCAACTCCGCTCTGCGAGCTTCGAAGGACAAGTCTGAGGACATGACGGCGTGACATGCGAATGGGGATGCTACCTACGGGGGGAGATGTTTGCCAAGGCACCACATCAACCCCAACCCTACTCATAACAAACCAGCGAGGCATCTTTATTACTTATAAAGACTTTTCCGTCAGCCGCGATCATGCCGTCGAACACCGGCTCTGCATCCAGCTTGATTTCCTGGATCAAACTTCCGTCTTCAGCTTTGCAACTGCGAAGCACGGCGCCCTTCTGCCCCGATATCGCCGGCAGAGCACTGCCGTCTTCGAGCACATCAGGAGTACCGGCCAGAAGTAGCTTATCAAACGCAAGCACCATCGCCCTGGTTCTAACAGACATCATCTTCAACCATTCAGGCGGGGCATTCCTGACATACCCTGTCCCCTTCTCAGTCCCTTTGCCGCCCTGCCGTCCATTTATATTTGCACCCGGCACCCATAGCCTTGCTTCTTTTTTTGCGTTCTTTCCCAAGAACACAGGTTCATTATCGATCTTGTCAGCAAACACTGGATACCCCTCCTCGCCAGGCACGAAAAGTACACTCCACTGAAAACGTTTGTAATAATATTTCGTGGCGAATGTTGTTGTGTCGTTAAACACCAATAGCTGCCCTGATTTTGGCGCATGATTAGAAAAGTAGAATCCCGGCCAGTATTTACTGTGCATCCAGTAAATGCGATCGTATCCGGAATCGTCCAAAAATCCGCCTGTTGCGGTCAAATGCATCTTACCCATATCAAGTTCACCAAGGTCACTGTCCTTAATCACTTTCAGACGATTGAGTTCCGCATCATACTTTACGCGCTGCATGTAGAGATCTTCGCCATCACTCACAAACAGATCAGTAAGCGAGCCTTCCATAGCGAACGGCCTGCCGGTTTCCGTCATAATATCCGGCCATGGGCCTTCGAGATGATGAGAATACTTCTCTTCCCCTGTATTGACATCAAGGCCATAGACTTTGATGCCACCATCAAGAAATGATGAGCGGCCGGCAGCGAAATACACAACCTCATCCTGAACAAGAACACTGCCATGTATCGGCCATACGGATTCAGGCTGTTCATGAGAAATTATACGCTTATCGTCAGGAGCAGCAAGGAAGCGCCATATCCATTCACCATCCTCGGCATTAAGACAATAAACTGCACCATCTTTACATCCGAACAAGAGCTTTCCATCACTGACCGTTGGAGCTGAATCAATCCTGCCTCCAGCAGTATAACTCCAAAGTTCTTTACCATTGTCTGTATCGAGACAAAGCACACGATGCTTATCTTTTTCAACTATCCACAGCTTGTCATCAACCACGACAGGCTGTGTTCCTGTTGAAGCCAACTGGACTTTCCACCCCTGCTTCAGCTTAGAAGAAACTTTAGCTGACGTTGAACCGGAACGCTGTCCATCATGCCTGTGCATGGGCCAGTCAGAAGAAGAAATCTTTGACTCCAGTTTCGTGGCTTTTGAATATGAGGGGCCTTTTGTAAGGCGTTCAATTTTCTTTTCGCTTGTGAACGCATCGCTTTTGCCTGAGGCCATCGCCATGTAGCCAAGAACCTTCACGCCGGGATAGCAGAAGCACTGGTCCGGCGGCTTATAGAAAAGTCCATTCGCAGGAGTTGACCCGCTGAAACAAGGTGCCCTGAGCCAGTCATTACGCATATGATCGCTGCCTTCAAGGTCAATAAATTCGGCACCACGTTTCGGTCTTATGAGAAAGTTTTCCGTAGCCTTACTGCGGAGACAGCGTGCATGGTGGCCGGGAGAAACAAGCTTGCCCAGTTGCAAGCGCTTCTTTGCCTCGCCCGTTTTCAGATCATAGCCCACATTTGAAATACCCGGCCATACAACATCATTAATAACAAAGAGGTCACTCTGCGGACACGCCGCGCCGGCACCACCACTGCCCGGCGCACTCCAGAGCTCCGCACCATCCTTCATGGAAAAGGCCGCACATACAAAACTGCCTCTACCGCGCCGTCTCTTCTGTTTCGCAGGCTCTGTCTTCTGCTTCCCGCGTACGAACATACCGTTATAAAGAAGTATACCATCATGAATAAGAACAACATTCTGCCCGGTTTGAGCGCCCCCCGGTACGGCAAAAGGAATACGCCAGATCTCTTTACCTGATTTCAAATCCAGACAGACAAACTCATCAGCATTGTTGTAAACAAGCTTTCCATCCTGTGCGACAAGAGAATATGGATATACACGAATCTTCTCCTTTTTCCACAACTGCTTATTCTTGTAAGGATCAATCGCTACAAGAGTATTTTCCATGCCTTTATTACCAAGACCTTTATCAGCCTGCGGCATAAGCTTTGCACCCGTTTTGGCAACAAGTACCCTGTCAGAAAGAATCATTTCTTCTGCGCCTTTTGTGCTTTCAAAAGCTTCGACCAGTATCTCGCCTGTGGCCGCATCAATCATGGATACTGGTGAATCCAGAAACTTCAGCGTAACAAAGACACGGTCATCCTTTGCGATCAGGCGCCTGCCTGTTGAGTGGTGAATTTGCCAGCGATTTCCTGTACTTAGCCCGTATTTGCGCTGCCACTCAGGCATGGGAATCTTCCACAGCAGTTTGCCGTTTGAAGCATCTCTGGCAACCAAATGCATATCATCAGGAAGTTTCTGATATGTTCCGATAACGCCCTCATCGTACATGGTAAAGATACGACCGCCCGAAGTAACAACAACACCCACACTGCTCCCTATCTCATGTGTTCGGCACCAGCGTGGCCCGGCAAGCCAACGCAGTTTTGTTGGAGAGCCAACCTGGGTATCCTTCGCCACTGCGTTACCACTGGCATCATGAAGAAAGTGAGTCCACTCGTCTACGTCTGCAGCCACCGGTTTTGTGTATTTCACAAAACCCTCGCCTACAGATTGAGGGCTGAGGGATGAAACCTGAGACCTGAATTTATTTGATGCAAGAAGTACGCCTCGCGGCGCAAGCACTCTTTTAATTTCTTCACTTGCCACTTGCCACTCACCACTCGCCACTAACAGATTCACGCTGTCTTCCACATAAGGCATATTCTTTCCATCGAATTGAATCACGGACACTGCTCCGTAGACCCCTTGCTTATGAAGATAAGTCCTGGCTTTATTGATTTTCTCAATATCTGTATCCAATGCCTGAACAACGTAGCGATCGCCGGCATGCAGCTTTTCTATGAGCGCGTGGTCATCGCATCCAAGAACAACGATCAGTCCGCCCTTAACTTCGCTCTTCTTGAGAATATCTTCAGCATCCCCGGCAAAAAGGAATGAAGCTGCAAAAACCGCACATATAATAACTGCATTACTTTTATAATTAATCATGAGAGTTCCTTGTTATCTTTAAACATTCAGAGTCTTTTTTCACTGGCATCCCATAGGGACGCCAGTGTTGGAGTGCGGGAGTATTGGAGTGTTGGATTGCAGAGACTTACGCAAGTCACTTGACTCGATGAGACAGAATGCATTTGATGGTTTGCCTCTATCTCCAATGGCCCAAAGGACCTACCCCCATTACACCAACGCTCCATCACTCCTCCATTCCATGGGATGCTACTGTCTTTTTTTATAATAGCTGATTTACGTGCACACTCAAGGGGCAAGAAGAATTTGAGACCTTCAATAACCATTGGGGTCGGACCATAGCAACTCATTGTCTTACAGTGACTTACCATGCCATGATGTGCTCTGCAGGGAGCTTAGCGGCGATTTTCCCCCCTCAAAATCAGCCGTAAGCGACAGACCGCTCTGGGTAGGGACGCCGCCGTGCCATGTAGTGTGCTTTGCACTACTTCATGGGCTCGGCGTCCGCAGAGCAGAACGGTCGCCTGCCTGCCCTCGCTTGCTAAGCAAGGGAGCAGGCTGGCCGAGCCGACGACCCTCCCGGGAGAAGGTGATAGGTGGCATATCTTCTGTAGCGGCGGCTTAACCTGAAGCCGAAGGCGAGGGAAAGCCGCATGTTTTGGCGCCTGCCCTTCGGGTCATGCGCACTACAGGGAGAGGTTTTATCGGCGTCCGCAGAGCAGAGGCCGCGCCGGGACGCCCCGGCACACCTTCAGAAGTTAAGGGGGGCTCCTACAATTGATGTGATGCAGTAGCAAAACAGGTTTACAGGGCACTGCTTCAGAGCTGCACGCAGACGCTTCACATACTCCGTGCGGTCCAATCCAAAACGGAACAAAAACTTCCGATCATGGCAACGGTGGGTAAGGTGATACGCGCACCCGGGCAAAATGTAGCGATTCGCTCTTGGCATGCTGTAAGATTAACAGAAAAGGCACCACCCTTAGAATGCAAAAATCACCCCTAAGACCACTCCAGAACTCCACGGCATCACTTAACCCTCTCCCACCCAATGGCTTGCTATGGTCCGACCCCAATGGCTCAATGGTCATTCACGACGTTCAGAATGATTGACATACTTGATCGATAGCGCTACCGTCATACCACTACTCATCGATAAAGGAGGCGTCATGCAGACCGTAACCGTTTCACCGAAATTCCAAGTAGTCATCCCCCGTCCCGTGCGAGACCACCTACACCTTCGTCCGGGTCAGAAGATGCAGGTGATTGAGTATTCGGGACGCGTAGAACTCGTTCCTGAACGTGACATCTCGGAACTAAAGGGCTTCGTGAAGGGAATCAACACATCCCTAACGCGGGAGGCGGACCGAGTATGAACGTTGTAGACTCATCCGGCTGGCTCGAGTACTTTTCAGGAGGAAGAAACGCGTCGCGTTTTGCCGCGCCTCTCAAGGATCTGGATTCCCTTGTTGTTCCCGCCATCTCAATCTACGAGGTGTTCAAGGTTCTCCTTCGCGAATCAGGAGAGGATGCAGCCTTGCAGGCCGCCTCCGCTATGCAACGTGGTCACCTGGTCGACCTGACGCCACAACGAGCCATGTCTGCTGCGGCACTGAGTCTTCAGCACTCGCTCCCAATGGCTGACAGCATCATCCTCGCCGCTACACGCGAGCATGAGGCAATACTCTGGACGCAAGACGAGGACTTCAAGGGCCTGGACAAGGTCAAATACTTCGCGAAAAAGTAGAAGAGAGGCCAACATCCGAATCAAGAAAAAAAAAGGGACACACCCTTTTATGCAGCAGATTGAGCGCAAATGACCAGTTAACGGCCAACGGCGGCGCCTACTTCAACGCACGGGTCTGAATAATAAAACGGAGACAGACCTACTATAAAATTGTCATTTACAGCTCAATATTTGCCTTGTTTATGGGCTATAAAGTGGCATCCTATCGCTTATGAAACATAATACGGCGCGAACAATCACAGACATTCTGATGTTTTTCCTGATTTGCTTTCTGGTAAGCACCGGACTGCTCATACACTATCGCCTGCTGCCTGGTTATCGAGGCGGCCACGGACTTTCTTTGCTGGGCCTGACCCGACATGAATGGGGTGCCTATCATCTGTGGGCAGCCTATGCATTTGTTCCCCTTCTTATCCTGCATTGCGTCCTGAACTTCGCCTTCATCAAGAATATCATCGCAGCTAAAAAAACGTGGATACTGCTCGCCTTTGGCGCAAGCGGTCTGGCGATTATTCTTTTTTTCCTGCTCATGCCGATTCAGCGGAACAGTAGCGACGAAGGGCATCATGGCAAGGGACGGCATGCCCAACACTCCGAACAGGAAATTGATGAAGATCTCCTCGAACTCGGATACTAGATAAAATGAACTGACAACGCTCAGGTCACACTGATTCCGCAGGGTTGAACGTCTATTAGGGAATACATGGAACCGGTTCTATTCTCAGATTGGGATGCATGGCGCGAGCGCTGTGCACTGGACCTGTGCGAGGACCAGACACGCACGAGACTGACCAGCTTTGCCCATTCACGAATGCGCTATTTTGTGCGACATCACATGTCCGTCACCAATATCCACTGGGACGATGCCAACCTCTGTGTACCCGCCGCATCAGAATGCTGGCATCACTTCGAAACGCACGCCATGCTTTCCGAGTCACGACAGGGAAAGCGCTATAAAGAATGGCTCTTTGCTCGACTGGAACAGAACACTACCGACCAGCCGCTTGATATCGTCCAGGGCGGGGCAACACTCATCATGCGTGATGTCGTACGTCAGTATCTTCAAGTCGAGTTCGCGCCCCGAGGCACCGTATCCATGGACCGCCCTATTGGACCGGGACCCCATGCCCCCACCCTTGCGGATCTCCTGCCAGGCGAGCCCGATCCAACAGATATGGTTTCCGCACGAGAGTACGAACAACTCGCCGGCGAGCATGCTCAAGAGTTTTTTCAGAACATGTCCACACGCGAACGCATTGCACTGCTTGCCAAGTTTGAAGGCATATCACTCGCCCACCCCAGGATCGAAAAGGCAGCAAAATGCCGCAAATCCGTCCTAAGCACCGCTGCACGCAATGCCGTCACCCGGCTGGCACTGCAACTGCAGCGCAAATACCGCGACGATGGGGCCGATGCCATTATGACGCTCAGCATTCTCGTCCTGCAGAAATTAGAAAAATGCCTCAAATCATGGAAAAATTCGGAAAAGAGACTCCTGACTCTCTTCAATAGGGCATAGGAGGATTCATCTCATGAAAAAACTTGAAGAGTTAAAACTACAATCACCACCCTCATGGCAAACTGAACGGCTGGCACGATGGTTGCACGAATGGCAACTCTCGCAAACCATTCCTCAGGGCGACACGACACCCCCGGAAGACGCGCAGTCCAAGGACGATTCTATGCCTGCGTCCCCCACCCTTGCAGAACAATCCAATGACACCCCCTTGACGCCCGGACAAATCCGCTTGCTCAAGCCGCATCCAGAAGCGCCGGATGACGGCCCGGTTTTCGTGGCCACATTGAAGGCAGACTCAGAAAACTCTGTAACTTGCATCCCGTTCAGTCGCTTTTCCGAGCCGGCAACTCCAAATGAGCTCCTGACCAAACGCGCTCAAACTGTGGTCCGCGTACTGTGCCTGTGGAATGCACGCATTGTGCCTCTCTCCCACGCTGAGGCTGGCTGGCTGGTCGACCACCTCACGGATCAGGAAATCGCTTATTTCACACATGCATTCAACTCCGTACGTCAGACCGGCGGACTCCCGGCCAGCCAGCAGACATTAGGCGGCCCGCCACTGGTGCACCCTGATGATCCACGCCGCATCTATCTGCGCAAAGAGCGCATGCGCATAAGCCTGTATCTTCCTGAATCGAAACACGCGGAAGCTCCATCCATGCTGCGTTACCCGGAATCCGGCACACGCCTTCCCGACGAACTTCCTCTCGCAGCCGAGGATTCTGAAGACTATACATCGGAATAGCAGCACCCCCTTAACGCGGTGCCATCCCGAATTAACACGACCTGGCCACGCCCACTCCTCATACTGCCGAATATAGACTCAAAAAAGCAGCCACTCTCTCATATTCTTTCTTCACGTATCCACCTCTCCCGCAAATAGTTACAAAACATACGAAAAACTTTTTCAAACTTTTTTCGGAAAAGCACCCTCTTCCTTCCTTCAATAGGGGTGAAAGGACAGACACGGTCACATCAAACAGAGGAGGAAAAATCATGACTGGATTCAATCGTGTCGTACTCGTAGGCAACCTAACTCGCAACCCGCAACTGCGCCAGATACCATCAGGGAGCACTGTCGCTGACATAGGGCTGGCGACAAACGAACGCTACCGGGACAAAAGCGGCGAATCACGGGAAACCGTCTGTTTCGTCGATATCGTCGCATGGGGGCGACAGGCTGAGACTTGTGGCAAATACCTTGCCAAGGGTGCACCTGTGCTTGTGGAAGGGAGGCTACAGCTCGACGAATGGCAGACCAGCGATGGACAGAAGCGCAGCAAAATGAGAGTGCGTGCAGACCGCATCCGATTTCTGGGGAAAGCACCAGCCATCGGTGCCCCAACGACGATGCCCGCATCTACTGAAACGGCTGATGATAATGAACCGTTCTAACCCGAACTTTTCGCCAGGGAGGCAAAAAGTTCACCCTGCGGGCTTCGACGCGATCGACTGATCTCGATCTTACTTAAGGCTGGCAAACGGCAGCGCTTGTATAGCCCGGCGCTGCCACCCCACAACTCAACATGACAAGGAAATCACACATGAACAAAACACTAAATCAAACAAACCCCATACAGAATACACCGATTGAACTTCTCACAAAATTATTCGGTTACCAAACCTTTCGACCTAATCAGGAAGCCATCATTGATGCGGCCCTGGCCGGTCATGATGTCTTTGCAGTCATGCCCACTGGGGCAGGAAAATCACTCTGCTATCAACTTCCCGCGGTGAGCAGAAAAGGAACCTGTGTTGTGGTCAGTCCCCTGATCTCACTGATGAAAGACCAGGTCGACAAAATGTGCCGTCTCGGCATCAGGGCGGCCTACCTGAACAGTGCGCTCACCGCAAAGCAACAGGCACTCGTTCTGAAAAACCTGCAGCATCAGAAATACGATCTCCTGTATGTAGCGCCAGAACGCTTCGGTACCTCAGCGTTTCGAGAGGCACTTCCAATAATTCAACCCTGCCTGTTCGCTATCGACGAGGCGCACTGCATCTCGGAGTGGGGACATGATTTCCGACCGGACTACCTGGCGCTGTCCCAGCTATGCAAAGACTTCCCGAACGTCCCTATTGCAGCATTCACCGCCACGGCCACGCCACGAGCACAAGAGGACATTGTGCAACGTCTCGGACTGCGCAACCCCCACATGATACGCACCTCTTTCGATCGCCCAAACCTGTACTACCAGGTAGCGGAGAAACAAGACGAACTGCACCAAATATGCACTTTCGTCAGACAACACGCGGAGCAGACCGGTATCGTCTATCGCGGAACAAGACGAGCCGTGGAAGACACCGCAGACTATCTGCAGGCACAAGGAGTCAAAGCCCTACCCTATCACGCCGGTATGGACTCTGATATGCGCCAACGTCACCAGGAAGCATTTGACACAGGAACTTGCGATGTGGTTGTGGCAACCATTGCATTCGGCATGGGCATTGACAAACCCAACGTCCGCTATGTCGTCCATGGAGATCTTCCAAAAAATGTGGACAGCTACTATCAGGAAACAGGACGCGCAGGACGCGATGGAGAATCGGCACATTGCCTGTTGCTGTTCGATTGGTCCGACGTGCCCCGTATACGCTATTTTATCAGCAAAATGCCCAGCATTGAGGAACAGCGAAAGGCACGCACCAAACTGGACGCCATGATCCAGTTTGCCACCCGCAGGCGCTGCCGGCGCCACGCATTACTGGGTTACTTCGGAGAACGCTATCACCGTCGTGAATGCCGGACATGCGATATCTGCAACCCTCAAAATGCCTTCAACGCGCCAACAATAAAACGCTCATCACACAATCGTCGGACATCCACACTATCCACCACCCTAAAACTGATCCGTGAAGGACTTTCATTACAGGATATTGCAGAACAGCGTGAACTAGAGTCACGTACCATCGCACGACACATCGCCGATCTGGCAGCACGCGGTGACGTGTCCGACATTTCGCGTCATGTTGCCAGCGCAAAAGTACGGTTATTGGAGGAGCTTTTTGATCAACACGGAACCGAACGTCTCAAACCCATCATAGAAGCCGCCGCAGGTCGCATTACATATGACGAAGCACGTATCGTACGTGGTGCCCTGCAAAAAGCACCCTGCTAACAAAAAAAGCCTCCGTGCGAGTCGGCACGGAGGCTCTTCAAAATAAATCTGCGTATCAGCCTGATTAGCCGGCGCTGATGGCGCTAACGGGGCATTCGCCCTCACAGGTACCGCAATCCGTGCAGGCATCCGCATCAATTACATATTTCGGATCGCCCTCGGCAATTGCCTCAACCGGGCAGGAGTCCTTGCAGCAACCGCACATGGTGCATTCGTCTGAGATCACGTAGGCCATAATTTCCTCCACTTATTTATATATGGTTCCATTAATTGACGTCTTTTTTCTTCACGCGACTTTGTGAGAAAAAATACAAAGGCAAAAGATAGGTAAACCATTCACACTTTGCACGCGAAAAATACTAAAAAAAGGTGCACGTGATTGATTGACATCTGATTAGGCTGTGTTACATATAGTTCGCAGGTGTGTTATTGTGCCTTGTTCTGAGAAGACAAAAGAGTCAAAGAAACAAGAGCATCTATAATATGTGGGAGGGCACAGTGGACAGAGAACTGGCAAGTGAGCAAGTTCAGGTAGAGCGAAAGCTCTTCACCTTCGAACTTCGAGAAAATCCCAGAGGGCGTTTTTTAAGGGTGACAGAGGATGTCGGAGGACGAAGAGATACCATCATTATTCCGGCAACGGGACTGGATCGCATACGAGAAGCATTGGATGCTGTTATCAAAGCTTCCGAAGAAGCGGGACCTTGCCCGGGTGATGAGGAAGAGTAGACAACTTCTTCATACGTATGGGCTTTGCGTGCTGCTTCTTGCAGCAACACAAGCCTCCGGTGATCAGTTTGCCGCTTTGGGGCAGTCTGCCCCAACCACAAACCTTCTCAGCAATGTAGTGGCACGCCTGCCTCAGGAATCTCTTGCCATCTCAGGGCAACTGCATGTGCGTAAAGCCCGCGGCATCCCCGTTGCTAACTATGGTTTCGAAATGCAAATCAACTGGGGAAAAACGCCCCCGGGGGCCATATACACGATCAGCACAACAGATGGTATTCCCCTGGAACAGCTAGAACTGACACGCCTCACCGACGGAAAAGCACAATGCCGGTATTTCGAAGGCGCTTCGCTCAAACCGCAGGATGCTCCCCCCCTCAGCAATGCGATCAGGGATACAGATATCTCATGGACAGACCTGACTCTGGATTTTCTCTGGTGGCCACGCTGCGTTCTCGTGGGCGACGACTCCGTCAAAGGGCGCACAGCCATTGTTGCAGATGTGTACCCACCCGACAAGCTTGTCAAGCCACCCTATGCACGCGTGCGCGTCTGGATAGATCAACAAGCATATTTTCTTCTACGTGCACAGGGCTACAGCACACAGGACACACTGGAACGCGAACTATGGGTCAAAAGCTTCAAGAAAATTGACGACCGTTGGATGATCAAAGATCTTGAGGTACAACGCCATCCCTCCAAACAGCGCACTAAATTGCGCGTCTATCATGCAGAACCGGTCGAGGAGGTCGACTCGGATGGCTGAACTGCCGCTTCTTCACTTTATCGAACTGCTCATCCTGCTCGCCTGTTCTGCCTTCTTCTCCAGCTCGGAGACCGCGCTGTTCTCTCTGAACCCCATCCAGATCCGCAGAGTTCGGGCACGACACCCGCATGCAGCCAACGCCATCGATACCATCCTTCATAACCCCACGCAATTGCTGTCCACCATCCTTGTCGGGAACACCCTCGTCAACGTGGCCGCGACAGGACTTGGCTACGTCATTGCAAAACGCTTGATCCCCACCTATGCAGAATTGGTCTCTGTCGTGATGATGACCTTCCTGCTCCTCATTCTTGGGGAGGTCGCCCCGAAACGTCTGGCCATGGTTCACGCCGAACGCATATCGGTCATCTATGCGCCAACCTTACGCCTACTCATCATTATTCTGTCACCGCTATGCCTGTTGCTTGATCGCATTTCATCCTTATTTAAACGCGAAATGAAAACGTCCGATCAAACACTCAGCGAAGACGAGTTTTTATCCGTCATAGAAGCAGGCGAAGAAGTTGGGGTCCTCGACGAAGAGGAAAGGGAAATGGTTGACGGCATCGTCAGTATGGAGGAAACGCAAGCCAGCGATATCATGACGCCGCGTGTTGATCTCGTGGGAATCGACCTGGATGATCCTCCTGAAGAGCAGGATCGAATCGCCCGAAGCGTCACCTACCGCTACCTGCCGCTGTATCGTGAATCTCTTGACCACATCGAAGGTGTTCTGGATGTACTCACTTTTCTACTGGCAAACGAACGCGATCTTGCATCCGCCACATCGGTGCCCTTTTTTGTTCCGGAAGCCGCGCCTCTGGACAACCTACTGAACCAGTTCAGAACGGATAATCGGCGCGTGGCCATTGTCTCAGACGAATTCGGCGGAACAGCAGGTCTGATCACACGCGGCGATCTGCTTGAAGAAATCGTGGAAGATGTGGGCAATGAATATGGAGAAGCCAAGCTCAGCATCCAGCAGACCGGAGAAAACACCTGGCTTATAGACGGTGCAACCAGCCTGGAAGACGTGAACTACGAACTGGATCTGGAACTGGAATCCGAAGCCGGCGACCGCATCTCCGGCTGGACCATGGAATTTCTCGAACGAATCCCAAAAACCGGCGACCTCGTAGAAGCACAAGGCTGCCGCGTCCATGTGCAACGCGTGCGTCGTCAACGTGTCACACTGGTCTCTCTTTCCAAAACAGCACCCTCACAAGTTGACAGTCAGAAGGAGGAGAAATCACCGTGATTATTTTCCTTCAGACTCTCAGCATTATCACATGCATTATCCTTGTGGGCATGTTCTCGGGATTAGAGACGGGCGTCATCTCCATCAACCGGATGCGCCTGAGGCATTCACAAAAGACCGGCTCGCGGGCTGCGAATATTTTAACCGAATTCCTCGCCAATACAGATCGCCTGCTTGGAACCACACTTGTGGGAACAAACTTGTTTACCGTGATGGCAACCGTCCTCGCCGTCAATACCGCAACACAGTGGCTGCACGGTTGGGGTGAACCTATCGCAACGACCTGCCTAACCTTACTCTTGTTGATTTTCGGCGAGTACCTCCCCAAATCCTGGTTCTACAGCAAACCCCTGGAGCGATGCATTCCCTTTGCCTCATTTCTACGAGTTTCCGAAACCATCCTGCAACCCCTCGGAACAATCGTGTTGACCATCACTCGGGTTTTCCATCCGGGAGAATCATCAGCCCTCCATTCCTGCGATCCTTTTATCACAAAAGAAGAACTCAAAGATCTTGCTAACGAAGGGGCTCGCAGCGGCGTGCTTTCCACAACCGAAAGCACTATGATTCGTCGTGTATTTGATCTGTCAGGAAAACGCGTCGAGCAAATCATGGTGCCTCGTTCCCGCATGAGCTACGTCAGCACAACCACCACGCTGGAAGATTTTATAGACATTGCACGTAAAGCGGGTTTTACGCGCTATCCTGTCTACGATGAGGCAAGCAAAGTTTTCGTCGGTATCGCAAATGTCTACTATGTGCTGGCACACCTGCACGCCAAGGGAGACAACACGGTGGGAGCCATTGTACGGGCACCGCTCTTTGTCCCGGACCGCATGCCCGTTGATGACGTGCTCCCGCGCATGCGACGCTCCCGTCACCCCATGTGTCTCGTGCACAACGCCGACAATAAAACCATCGGCATGCTGACCACAGAAGACATCATGGAGCAGATTGTGGGGAGACTCACCTGATGAATCACAAAAGGGGTGGTTTTCGGACTGGCTATTGCCCAAGCTGCGAGCGCTACATCAGCACATCCCGCTCCTGTCCCTACTGCGATTGTGACGCCTACTGCCCACCCGCTCTCGGCCTGCTTCGTATTGGCGCGGCTCTACTTGCCACACTGGGCCTGCTACTGCTTTACATTTTTTCAACCACTCGCCCCATACCCACCGTAAAAATCGCGAAGCTTTTTCCCATGATGAACTATGCGGTGGTGCAGTTATCCGGCACCCTCGCAACCAAGCCATACGTCGCACGCACCACTTCCGGGAATGTCGACTACCTGGCGTTCACACTCGAGAATACGGATGGACATAACGTCCGCGTGCAGGCATACAAAGCTGTTGCCCATGACCTTGATACCTCAGGAGAGCCACTGATCACGGGGCGGGGGTATAGCGCCATTGGCCAACTTCAGGTCAGTGCTGACGGAACGGCACGTCTTCGCCTTCGCCGGGCAGAGGATCTAACGCCGTTGATCACCCGGGACACAGCACCGTGATAATCCTCGCCATACTCACAGGAACCATCACCGCGGCCATTCTCGGTTTTCTTCCGGGAATGCACGCCTACAATGTTCTGGGAATTGTTGTATGGTCCGTACACTGCGCCCAGATGTACGGGCACTCTATACCCATACAGGCTCTCGTGCCGGGAACCGTGGCTCTGATCACCGCCTTCGCCATCTTCAGCGCGATTCCAGCCGTCTATCTTGCCGCACCTGAAGAAAGTGGATTCTTTGTGGTTCAACCCGGAAGGAAGTACCTTCAGCGCGGCCGGGGATTTGATGCCGTGGCAATGACCGCTATTGGCGCAATGTGCGCACTGACCATCATGCTGCCATTACTCCTGATGGGCGGCCCGCATTTTCTTCCCATCCTCAGAGCGGTTCTCACACCCCACCAGCACTGGATCGTATGGTGCGTTATAGTATTTATGCTGCAATCAGAATGGCCTCGAGGCGGGCTCCACGGACAGGCGGGCACACAGAAACTTCTCGATGGATGGCGCTCGTTAGGGGTCGGTCTGATCACATTTTTTCTATCGGGTCTGCTTGGATTCCTGCTCTTTTATCGCTCACCGGTCCCACCGGCCTCCGCCTTTCAAAGCCTCATGCCTGCTTTTGTCGGCCTCTTTACATTACCCTCGCTGATTCTTGCCCTATTGGCAGCCCCCACCATCCCTGCACAGACCTATGCGACCGCACGGCTGAGCTCGCGCGTCATACTCAAGGGCACGCTTGCCGGCACGTTAGGCGGTGCGTTCGCCGCCTTCATTCCCGGCATTACGGGCGGCGTCGGCGGCATGCTGGCCGGCCATGCAACCGCGACGCGCGATGATCGCACATTCCTCATTTCTCAAGGGGCATCTAAAACACTCTACTACACAGGCGGTCTGCTCCTGCTGCTTGTTCCCGGTCTGCATCTGCAACGGGGAGGGGCTGCAGCTCTGCTCTCAACCGTGTATCAGCCCGCCGGCACAGAATTGTCCCTCGGGCTGGCAGCAGCCGCACTCTCGGCAGCCACGGCCCTCCTTTTCCTGCGACCGGCGTCGCGCCTGATGGCCTGCCTCATCCTCCGTTTCGGATCTCGACGGCTTTCAAGCGCAGCCCTTCTCGGCTCACTACTGATCGTCATAACCATGACCGGCATCGCAGGACTGGGCATCGCAACCATTGCAACCGGCATAGGACTCCTTCCATTGCTCTACGGCGGCAGACGCATGAACTGCCTTGGCATCATTCTGCTTCCTCTGGCCTGCAACCTATCCGGTGTGGGCACCCATATCGCCAACCTGCTTGGACTCTTAGCACCATGAAGGGAATTACACATTTTACCCTCGGTGTCGCCATTGCGTCCTGCTTTCCCGAAGCGGTCGAGGCCGCCGCCGCAGGCAATCCACTGTATTTTGTGATTGGCGGTGCGTTTGGTCTGCTGCCCGACACACTGGACTTTCGGTTCGTGCGATTCCTCTATCCTCATCACACGGAAATCGCACCGGACCCGCTGATCCCCGACCCCGCTCTCATCGCACATGCCATCGCAGACAGTTTAACCGACGCCATGCTTTCGAAGCGAACCATCCGGGTTAAGCTGGACTCAATGCCGCTGGGAGAAGACCAATGGCTTCGCTACCATGTGCACTTTGATGTCGTCGCGCGCACGGTTCGCGTTGAGATTGGCGATAGTGTCGACACCGGAGGGCAACCTTTGGCCCCACCACCAATCCCAAAATCAAAACGAACGGCAACCGTACCGCTTGGAACCGACATACATATTGAATACATGGCCTCTACAACCATCGATATCTTTGACGGTCCCATGTTCTCCATGGAACCCACACGCAACGGCAGCATCAACGTACGTTTTATTCCATGGCACCGTGAATGGACACACAGCCTGCCGATTGCCGCTGCTTTCGGTCTCGCGACAGGATTCCTGACCAATGTGACGTGCGGTATCATCGCCGGGTTGGCTTTTGCTGCACATGGAGGCGTAGACCACCTGGGGCAATTGGGCACGAACCTTTTGTTTCCATTTCAGAAAAGACGACGCTGGGGCCTGGGGTGGCTGACCTCAGCTCATACATTCGGAAACCTGACGTTCACCTGGGCTTCCTGCGTTCTGATCTTCTGGAACCTGATGCGTGCCGCAGCGTTACCCGCCTCCCCCATCACTTTTGGAGCCCTGCTGCTTACGGCGCTGGCACCCTACGCCGCCTTGAAACTGACACGGTAACCCTCACCCGTCCCTGCGCTCCGGGAAAGCGCTCACAGCCCCCGATTCACGCCACCCTATCCGCCCAATCGTCAACCGTTTCAACCATTATCTCAAGCTCAGACAAGCATGCATCGGCTCCGCAGCTCTCAAGCCGCGGATGCCGCCGCTTCCGCATAATGTAGTCCCCGTGCCTCAGCAGCATCACTTTGCCTTCACGCACCCGGACGGATCGAATTTGCTGGTCAGCCGCACGAATGCGCAATCCTGCCAAACGCAACATCCGATCGACGGAAACCGGCAGCGGACCATACCGGTCTCGCAACGATTCGCGCAACCCTGTCACTTCTTCACCATCCGCACAACGCGCCAGCCTGTTATACGTATCCAGGCGCTGCCCCTCTTCCTCAATGTAGTCATACGGTATGCCTGCGGCATTGTGACCGGCCTGGCCACGCGGAGACAAATCAATAAAATCAAGATGCAACTCTGTATCGACAATCCGCGGAGTCTTCTCGCCCCGCAATCCCGCAATGCTCCTGCGCAAAAGCTGACAATACAGACCAAATCCAACCGCGCTGATATAGCCACTCTGCTGCGCACCCAGGATATTGCCCGCACCCCTGATTTCCAGGTCGCGTAAAGCGAGCTGAAAGCCGGCGCTCAAACTGGAGTGCTTACGCAAGGCCCCGATGCGCTCCCGCGCATCCGCATCCACGCGCCCCCGTGGCGGAAGCAACAGGTAGGCATAGGCCTTATGATTTGAGCGACCAACCCGACCACGCAATTGATACAAATCCGCAATACCAAAACGATCTGCACGATCGATAAGAATCGTGTTCGCACGTGGAATATCCACCCCACTCTCGATTATCGTTGTGCAGACCAACACATCATACTCACCAGACACAAAGGCATGCATAATCCGGGATAACTCACCTGCACGCATCTGACCGTGCGCCACGGTCATGCGCGCTTCCGGCACAAGCCGCTCTAAGCGCTCGCGCGTACGCTCAATCGTCATGACCCGATTGTAGAGAAAGAAGACCTGCCCCTCTCGATTCAGCTCCCGCATAATCGCACGGCGAATCACCTCATCGCTGTTACGTGTCACTATCGTTTCGATTGCCACTCGCTCGCGAGGCGGCGTCTGAATCAGACTCATATCCCGCGCCCCGGTCATACTCATATACAGCGTTCTTGGAATCGGCGTCGCCGTCAACGTCAGCACATCCACCAGCTTACGCACCTGTTTGAGCCGCTCTTTGTGCTTCACTCCGAAGCGCTGCTCCTCATCGATAATCACTAGCCCCAGATTCTTGAATCCAATCGTGGGTTGCACCAGCGCGTGCGTGCCAATCACGATATCCACGACACCTTCCTTCAGCCCACGCAACGTGGCTGCGCGTCGCCCCTGCGAGCAAAATCGACTCAACATCTCAATGCGGAACGGATAAACAGCCATACGTTCCTGGAATGTTTCAAAGTGCTGCTGCGCCAGCACCGTCGTCGGGACCAGCACCGCCACCTGAGCGCCCTCCATCACCACCTTGAACGCTGCACGCATCGCCACTTCAGTTTTACCATACCCGGCATCACCACAGATCAAACGATCCATGGGGCGCTCTGACTCCAAATCACCTTTAACCTCACGCACTGCCGTTTCCTGATCCGGCGTCTCACGAAAAGGAAACGCCGCTTCAAAATCGTGTTGCCACGGCTTGTCAGGACCAAAACTGCACCCCTTTAATGCATCGCGGTGTGCTTGTGTTTCAAGCAGTGACGACGCCAGATCTGCCACGGCATCCTCGGCCTCAGACTTCTCTCGCGACCAGCGGCGCCCCCCCAACTTGTGTAACCGGGGGATTCTGCGAGACATACCCACATAGCGACTGAGAAGATAAACCTGGCTTGCCGGAACATGCAGTCGCGCCTCATCGGCGTACTCAATCGTCGCAACTTCCTGCGTCTCACCATTGAACACAATCTCGCTCAATCCTTCGAATCGCCCCAGACCATGATCCGAATGCACCACAAGATCCCCCGGCTCAAGCACGCTCAACGCACCGAGCCGTTCGCCGGCATCCTGTTGCACACGTTGCCGACGGCGGATGGGACGGTAACGCGTCCCGGCCCGTTTGGGGCGGCCCACAAGGTCCGCCTCGCACAAGACGGCCAGACGACACCCTTTCACAACAAACCCGCCTGACAACGCGCCCACACAGGTCTTCAGCAGGTTCACACCGCTTGCCGCATCCAGATCGCGGACATAATGTTCCAACGCGCCCTGCGTATCCATAAACAGATAGACTATCCATCCCTGCTTTGCGCGGTCCAAATGCTGCTGCAGCAACTCCTGCCGATGTCGTCCCATCACATCCGGATGAAGAAACTCACCTGATAACGCACCCACACGAGGCATCGGCTCGACAGCAAACGCAAAATACTCGCCTCCCGTTACCGCATCCGGCGTCTCCAGTGTTCCAATCTCCACACGCGTCCCGTCACATACCGATGAAAGATGCCTATCCATGTCCTCAAACCGCATCATCGATTCAGGAAGCATGCCCTTGAATGATGCACTCAGTATCTCAGCATGTTCTCGAATGCTCTCAGGGCGAGACCACACACACACGGTGTTGCTCGACAGATAATCAGCAAGACTTCCCATTTGCTCCCCATCCGGCGCCCCCACCATGGGAGGAATACGTAGCGATTCAATACGCTCAAGGGAGCGTTGATCCGCTGGATTAAAAATCCGGATGGACGCAATCTCATCGCCAAAGAATTCAATACGGATCGGCCATTCTGAGGTCAAAGGCCAGACATCCAGAATACCACCTTTAACACAGAGTTGTCCGTACGCCTCGACCTCAAGCACCTGGTGATATCCGGCCTCAAGCAACACGGTTACGGCATCATCCCGATCAAGATTCTGATCCGTTGACAACTCAAGGCTCCGTTGATCAAGCGACTGTGGATTCAGCACACGCTGCATCAGTGCTTGAACACAGGTCAGAACGATCACGGGATGCTGCACGTCCTCTTCGTCAACATCCATTTGCTCCCGAAGATGACGGAGCACATACAACTGGTCCCCCACTCCCTGGTCGTTCGACTGGCCATCTTCTCCCGGTGATAAATCCCGCTCAGGAAAATATAACACGTGATTCACAAAAGATGGATCAGGGGCCATAGCGAGCATGTCACGGTGACGTTGTTCCAACTCGCCCATGCCATCGCAAATCCAAAGCAGGGAAAGCGGCTCATCACCAACCATTGCCCATGCAAGCAATCCCTCCATAGACGAAGGCAAATCTGGAATCGATGCACAGTCCGGGACGAGCAGCTTGCGGGCCATTGGCCGAAGCAACTCCAGCGCGCTAGCTGTATAGGTCGTGTCCACGATCTGCTAAAGAGATTTACGCAGGTGGGAGGGTGGTATCTTCAAAACAAGACGATACTTCGAAATCGTGCGACGAGCAATATTGATGCCCCTCTCCTTAAGCTTGGACATGATTTCCTGGTCCGACAGCGGGCTTGAAGAATCCTCAGCAGATACCAGCGAGGCAATCATATCCTTAACCGTTTTATTTGAAACCTGCGCACCGTCTGCCGTTGCAATACCCGGCGTAAAGAAATACTTCAACTCAAACACACCAATCGGCGTGCGCATATATTTCCCGTTCACCGCGCGACTCACTGTCGTCTCATGAACGCCAACGGCCGCGGCAATCTGGGCCATGGTCAATGGCTTCAGGTGCGACACACCATTGTCAAGAAACGCAACCTGACGCTCCACTATCTCCGTGGCAATACGTCGAATCGTCTTCTGCCGCTGATGAATACTTTTAATCAAAAACGCCCCGGAACGAATCCGCTCACGCACATAGGTTTTGACCTCCGGCTTCACGCTCTTGTCACTCAACAAATTACGATAATGACGGCTGATACGCACATGCGGAAGCTGATCATCGTTCATAATGATTACGTATTCGCCATCCACCTTTTGAACGACAATTTCAGGGAACACATACGTCGCCACTTCGTCGGTATACACCCGCCCCGGCTTCGGGTCCAATGAACCAATTACTTGAGCCGCTTCCTTCACCTCATCAAGGCCCACCTTCAATGACTTGGCGACATCCTGAAATCGTTTTCTTCCCAATCGGTCCAGGTGCCGATCCACAATGCGCGCGGCCAGAGAATCTGCTTTATCCAAACGTTCCAACTGGATCAACAAACACTCCCTCAGATCACGTGCGCCAATCCCGGTGGGGTGAAACTCCTGCACAATGTGCAACACATCCTCCACCTGGCCCAAGTCCAACCCCGTGGATTCGGACAACGCCTCCGGCAATACCGTCAGATAACCGTCATCATCAATACTCCCAATCACCATCTCGCCGATCTGCCGCTCCCCTTCGCTCAACCCCGCCAGATTAAGCTGATTTATCAGGTGCTCCTGCAAGGACTCCGATTGCTGCAATGATTCCAGCATAAACTGGCGCTTATCCTCTTCGTCGTCGGAGTATGATCGTGTCTGAAGATTTTGAAAATAATAGTCGCGCCATTCGTCATCAAGCTTCGCAAGCGCTTCAAACTCCTCATCGAAATTCAATTCACTATTGTCCTCGGGAGAGTCCGACCCTGGCTCGATTTCTACGCGTTCGCCATCTTGCGGCAACTCTTCGATCGTGGGGTTCTGTTCCAGCTCTTTCTGAATCATCGTCCGTAGCTCGAGCATCGGGACCTGCAACATCTCCAGAGATTGACGCAACTGCGGCGCCAGCACCATTTGCAGGCGCTGTGTCTGAGCTAAAGAGAGTGTTTGACTTGGCATCCTGGATTTCCCGTGTATGATCCACCTGCATGTTGACCAATGAAGATTGCTTACTCAAGAAAATAGTGCAAAACCCAGTATGGACGGACTCCACCCGAAAGGGGGGACTATGCCGCTAACCGTATGCGTACTTGCCAGCGGCAGTTCTGGAAACTGCACTTTCGTATCCTCAGGAACCACGCACGCGCTCATTGACGCGGGGCTCTCGTGCAAGCAGATTGAGCTTCGACTGGCACAGATCAACATCGATCCCGCCTCTCTCAGCGCGCTCTGTCTCACCCACGAGCATACCGATCATACCGGAGCCCTTCGCGTGCTGCATCGCAAGCACAGCGTACCCCTCTACGGCAATGCCGGCACCATTGAGGCAACCGAACGTATGCAAAAGACAGGTCCTTTGCCCTGGAACATCTTTGAGTCAGGGCAAACCTTCTCTATCGGCGACATGGACTTCTCACCTTTTTCCGTACCGCACGATGCATACGACCCCGTGGGCTTCATCATCCGACACAAAGAGACCTGTCTGGGTGTTGTAACCGATATGGGAACGCCAACATCACTGATCCGCGAGAGATTGCGCGCCTGTCAGGGCATCGTCATCGAGGCCAATCATGACGAAGAAATGCTGAAAGACTCACCTCGCCCCTGGTCACTTAAGCAACGAATCGCAGGTCGTCAGGGACATCTGTCCAACACACAGGCAGGAGAGATGCTGGCCGAACTGGCCGGAGCCCATACGCAAACCGTTTTTCTGGCGCACCTCAGCAAAGACTGCAATCACCCCGAGCTGGCCGAAAAATCCGTGCGCCAGTTACTGGACCGCAGTGGACATACCCATATTGCAATCAAAATGACCTATCCGGATCGCATCAGTGATGTCATCACCGTTGATGCATCATAAACGCTTACAGCGGCACTTCTGCCCCACCATGAATCTCTTCGAGCACGGAATGTGCCGCCCTGTCTACAGCACCTACCGAACCCAGCTTTTCCTTCACCTCGTCAAGTCCCTGCAACATACGTCCACGCTCAACCCCATCATGCAACAGCGGCATCATGGCATCGCATAATTTCTCCGGCGTCAACGCAGACTGCACCAACTCCGGGCAGATCTTCTTTCCTGCAACAATATTGACCATGCCGATATAAGGAACCTTAATCAACAATCGCCCAATCATGTACGAGAGCGCAGACACCCGATAGCAAATCACCATTGGACATCGCATCAGTGCGGTCTCGATGGTTGCCGTTCCCGATGCGACCATCGTTGCCTTGGCCTGCCGCAACACCGATGTTGTCTTATCGGTTACAATGCTCCACCGGGACGGGCCACCAGACAAACGGGCCACGACCCGACGAATCAAGGCCTCCTGCTCAGGCTTAGCGGCCGCAAGTATGAACGATGCCTCGGGGCAACGTGACTGAATGCACCCCGCAGCGCGCCACATGGCCGGCAGAATGCGCTCGATCTCATGCTTGCGACTCCCTGGCAACAAAGCCACCCTCGGCTCTCCCTGCCAGGGCAAGGCCGACATCGGCGCAGTAAAGACCGCACCTGCCTCATCCACCAACGGATGACCAACAAAATCCACGTTTAAGCCGGTCCCGCGAAAATGCTTCTTCTCAAAAGGAAAGATCGTCACCAGTCGATCAATATCTCTGGCCATCTTGGGAATGCGTCGGCGGCCCCATGCCCATACCTGCGGACAAATGTAGTAGACTACCTTTGTTCCCTGGCCATGTATTCGCTTTGCAAACCGTAAATTAAAACCAGGATAATCAATCAGGATCACCGCAACAGGCTGTACCTGCTTGACTTCATGCAACATCTGGTGAAACACCCGACGGAAGAATCCGTACCGGGCTAACACCTCAGTGAACCCCATAACGGCCATGTCACGCACGTGCCACCGCAACGCAACACCCTCAGCAGCCATTGCATCGCCCCCAATTCCAAAAAAAGTCAGATCCGGGCGCTGAGCCCGAATGGCCCGCACCAACCTGGCACCATGCAGATCACCCGATGGCTCACCGGCAATAATCACTATCGAAGCACTTTTCGGCATATCCTACCCCCTCAAGATGGTCTATTTCTTATCGTTTCACAAATGGTTACGGCCAATCGTAATGCCGCCGATCCATGCCGACCGGACACCACGGGGTCCCGCCGGGTTCGTATGCAAGTGGTAAATGCCTCAAGCTCAAGTGCAAGCGGTTCACCTTTCTCAATAGGCACCTCTTTGACACCGATCCCGTCCGGCCCGCGACGGTGCATCTGGCCACTCTGCTCCATATAATCCAGGGACAAATAAGCATCCTCCTGGAAGACACGAATCTTACGCATCCGTTCCTGGCTGATCCGACTGGCGGTCACGTTAGCCACACAACCATTTTCAAAAACAAGCCGAACATTCGCGATGTCTTCTGTCGGGCTGAGAACAGGCACACCCACAGCGTGAATTTCGCGCACTTCAGAACCCACAAGATGCAAAATGATTTCCAGGTCATGTATCATCAAATCCAGAACCACGCTGACCTCAGTACCCCGCGGCAACCCTCCCTCCCGTGGTGGCGGATAGGGAGCTAATCGTGTCGCCTCAATAAACCGCGGCGTCGTCAACCGCTCTTCCAGATATTGCATGACAGGGTTGAATCGCTCCACGTGCCCTACCTGCAGAATCACTGAGCGTGAATCGGCAATCTTCACCATCTCCTCTGCCTCAGCCGTGGTTGCAGAAATAGGCTTCTCCACGAGCATGTGTACCCCTTGCTCCACCAAATGCTGAAACACCTCAAAATGTTTATCCGTCGGCACCACGATACTGCAGGCTTCCACGGCCGTCCCGAGCTCTTCCAGGGACTCAAATGCCTGAGCACCATACCGATCAGCCACCTCGCGTGCCCGCGAGGCATCCACATCATATACACCCACCAGCTCAACGTCAGGCAACTCGGAATAGATCCGTGCATGCCATTGTCCCAGGCTGCCCACTCCAAAAACGCCTACACGTAGCTTGCCCGTACTCATTTCTTCCATTTTCAAATACTCCAAAAAACAGATCCTATCTCAACACCCACCCACAGATGCACATCGGCTTCAATTCGTCATAGGCACACAGCCGCTAAGACACACACCCGTCTGCACCCACCGCAATCAAACTCAATCCCATACGGTTTGCTTCATGAATCACGCGATCTCGCTCCAGAATTATGCACCGGCCCGCCTCCACAACAAGCGTAGAAGCCTTAATCTTACGTAAAACTTTCAGCGTATGCACCCCCACCACCGGAATATCAAACCGCATGTCGTGTCCAGCCTTGGCAAGCTTCACCACCACCGCTCCGGGTCCTCCCAGTTTTCCTGCACGCCGTATGGCGGCATTGGTCCCCTCAAAAGCTTCGACTGCAAGCACCGTCCCCTCTTTAATCACAACGGTCTGACCAATTTCAAGCTCGCTGGATGTACGCGCGACGCGTAACCCCAGCGCAATATCCGCCTGCTGCGCCTCTCCGGGCGCACCATCAGTCAAGACTCCCGCATCTACCATGTGAGGACCCATGAACGCTGACGCCGACAGCAAATCCACGCCTACATCACTCAACTCATTTGCAATCGCTCCAAATATCGTATGCGCATTTCGCGCAGGAAGCGCCCGAAGCATCCGTAAGGCACGGGCATCCATGCGCACCCGAAAAAGATTTGTGGGTGTAATCTGACCCGCCATAACGGCCTGTTTAACGCCACACTCACGAAACGCATCCAACATCCGTTGCAACTGTCCTACATAGACCCAACGGATCTCGTCAGACACATCACGCATGCGGGGATCCGTTTCACGCTTAAAGGCCAAAGTCATAATCCGTTTCACTCCCTGCTGGCGTGCTGATTCTGCCAGCAGGTACGGATACACACCCTTTCCCGCTATAATTCCAAGGCTTTCAGGTACCGCATTCATGGTGTCAATATACGTACTCTCAGGGTTCAGTTGAAGCTTTTATCCTTGCTTTTCAATACACTTTCGCAACCATACCCCGCACGTTATTAATTGAATCAACATCCAGAGGAAGCAAACTGAACATGAGCGCAAAGATTATTGACGGAAAACAGATTGCAGCTGACATGCGTGAGGAACTTCGCCAGGAAGTCTCACAATTACGTGAGCAGGGCGTCACACCGGGGCTGGGTGTTATTCTAGTCGGCGATGATCCCGCTTCGCGATCATACGTCACCGCCAAAGAGCGTGCATGCGAAGAGATTGGCATTTACTCCGACGACAACCGCCTGCCCTCCGACACCACGCAGGAAGCGTTACTTGAGCTTGTCGAGCGCATGAACAAGGACGACAAGATTGATGGCATTCTCGTGCAACTTCCGCTACCCAAGCACATAGACGAGGCCACCGTTTTACTGGCCATTGACCCGAAGAAAGATGTAGACGGTTTCCATCCCGTAAACGTAGGCAAAATGGTTGTAGGCGAAAAAGCGTTCCTGCCCTGCACCCCACACGGCATACTTCAAATGCTCTCCCGAAGCGGCGTCCAGACCAAGGGCGCACATGCTGTCGTCGTAGGCCGCAGCAACATCGTCGGCAAACCCGTTGCAAACCTGCTGCTCCAAAAAAAGGATAATGCAAACGCAACCGTCACCATCTGTCATACCGGCACGCGCGATATGGCTTACCATACATTGCAAGCCGACATTCTAGTTGTCGCTGCAGGCTGGCCCAACACCGTGACCGCTGACATGGTAAAAGAAGGGGCGGTAGTCATCGATGTGGGCGTCAATCGCGTTGAGGATGAAACACGCAAATCAGGCTACCGCCTGGTTGGAGACGTTGATTTTGAAAGCATTAAAGAAAAAGCCTCTATGATTACGCCCGTACCCGGCGGCGTCGGGCCCATGACCATCACGATGCTGCTCTACAATACCGTGGAATCCGCAAAGGATCGCGCATAAGCAGGCGATCGACGCAAAGCCTCACGGCTTGAGACCGACAGGTTTGCCTCATAACAGGCATGGCCATTGCCCGTCGGCTAGCGACCACCCAGCGCATGAAACAATGCATCCCGATCCGTGGCAGCCAACACGCGTGCGCGTCCTTCTTCATCAAGAATTCGGCTGACCATAGCCATGAACTGGATGTGCGGGTCCGCCGCATCAGGCGGCGATAACGTCATCACAAAGATCTGCGAAGGTTGCCCGTCGATAGCATCAAATGCAACGCCCTGTTTCTTGAGACCTACTGCGCAAATCAACCGATCCACAGCCGTGGTACGACCATGAGGAATGGCAATTCCGTGTTCGAGTCCCGTGGACATCTGCGCCTCACGATTCATAATCGTCTGAAAAACCGACTCGACATCAGAGACCAAACCCTCGCGTGCTACAAGGTTTATAAGCTCCCGGATAATCTCTGCCTTGGTGTCCCCTGGGAGATCTACCGAAACCAGCTCCGGTTTCAGGTAGCGCGCGAGCCCTGGTTGCAATTCCTGGCGAGGCGCTTCAGCAACAGACGTCTTAGTCGGCGATGGAGGCAGAGCACGCTGACGCATCAATGTGTCATACATCTCTTCAGCCGATTCTGCCGCCAACAAAGCTTCACGCCCCTCCGCATTCAGAATCTGACTAATAGTTGACATGAACTGCACATGCGGTGCCGGCTTACTGACCGGCGAAAGCGTCAACACAAAGATCCGTGTGGGTTCTCCATCAATGGAATCGAAATCCATTCCCCCACACTTCAGCCCAACTGCACAAACCAGATTGTTGACAACATCTGTTCGACCATGAGGAACCGCAATGCCATACTGCATGCCCGTGGACATGCCGGCCTCACGTTGCAGGACGGCACTCAATGCCTCATCAAAATCTGCGATAAGTCCCTTCGCATCAAGCATCCCAATCAACTCGCGAATGATCGCTTCTTTCGTATCACCCTCTAACGCAGGGTTGAGCAAATCCCGCAATATATAATCCGGCATGCGAGCCATGCCGGCACGCGATGGCGGCACACTGGACTGCAATCGCCTGACAATGGCCTTCGCATCCACGGGTTTTCGAAGCTCATTGAGTGTCTGTTCCAGTTCGCCAACCACTTCATACATCGCGGCGCTGACCATGGGGGTCTCCGTATCCATGCAATCGAAAACAATGTCTGTCCCCATTTGCTGAAAACCAATCACCACATCATCCTTCAACAACTGACTGATACGACGACGACGATCAATCGTATGCACGAAGAAACCTTCCGACTCAAACACATGAAACAGCTTGGTCACCAGCATGTCCGCAGTATCCTTTGACGGAAAGCTGAACGTCAAAGCGGCTTCAGCCTTACTCTCACCCTCGGTTCGCAGACCACTCCCGGGATGGCTGAACAGCTTGACCACCAGCGGCGGAGCAAACATGGCTGCAGCAAGCGTCATAAAGACCACGACCCCAAACACACTTTGATCCAAAAGACCTGCGGCAAGACCCACACCGGCAATAATCAGGGTCACTTCCCCGCGGGGCAACATTCCCGCACCAATGCGCAGCGCACCGCGCATATTGAAGTTGCAAAACAGTGCAGGCACGCCACAACCGATGATCTTGGATGCCGCAGCCACCAGCGTATAGAACAGACCGAAAAGGAGTACTTCGGGTTTGATAAGCAACCGGACGTCCACAAGCATTCCCATGACGGTAAAAAAGACAGGAACAAAGAAAACAGATACCGGGTGCACCTTTTCGGCCACGACAAAGCGAATGTCACTACGCGAAAGAGACAGCCCCATGACATAGGCACCCACAATCATTGCCAACCCAGCCTCTTCAAACAAACCTGCCAGAATTAACGACAAGCCCAATGCCATAATCGCAATGGCCGATCGCTCCTTGAACCACTTAAGCAACGTACTGATTTTACGGGCAGCCAATAATCCGGCAACCGTCGCAGCCAACCAGACCCCCACGGCCTTAAGTGCGATCAATGCGATGTGCCCCCAGTCGATGCCGCCCGATGCCTGCGATGCCGTAATGACACCCATACCAATCGCCAGCAAAATGATGCCCAACACATCATCAATGACCGCACCTGCAAGAATTGTGACACCCTCCGGAGAGTCCAGCTTGCGCTTTTCGCTCAAGAGTCTTGCGGTAATACCAACCGAAGTAGCAGTGGAAATGATCCCCAGCAGCAAACAGGGTGCAGAAAGAAAGCCAACGGATTCTTTAAAAAAGACACGAAAAAGAAGAATGGCAGTCAAATCCCCGAACACAAATGAAACGGCGACACCACCGACACCCACAAGCGTACCCGCCAGCGAATAACGCATGAAGAGCCGCAGGTCAGTCTCAAGCCCCACCATAAACAGCAAAACAATCGAGGCCACAGCACAGATGCCATACAATTCGGGAGAAATTGGAAAATCCCCTGCCATAATCAAGGGATTCACATAAAAAAGACCATGAGGAAACCCGAGGAAGGGAACAGGAACCGCCCCGAGGAGATAGGGGCCTATCAGAACACCTGCAAGCAACTCTCCCACCACACCCGGCATGCGCCACTTCTGCAACAACATGTTCCCCAGGCGTGCCGCAATCAATATCAGCCCAAGCTGAATAGCCAGCACCATCATGCGGTGCGTCATGTCCGGAGCATGCCCCTCCTCTGCCGTGGCACTGGCGAATGCCGTAGAACTGCACAACCAAAGCACAGCCAGGCATACAAACGCTTTCAATCGGGTTAACTTCATGCTACTCACTCTCACTCAACATCACGTCATTAATCTTAATCGCGATCAATAATTAACCAAGCCAGAAAAAGCCGAGTGTTATAACGCCTCACTCAGATAAGGCAACAGTAAAAGGCAGTCATACACCATTCCCTAATCTTTTCCTTTCGCGCTACCGAGAATAGAGTAATATGAATCTCAACAGAAGCAATGGATGAAACACGTATGACTGAGTACGAATACCTCTTCGGCCCCGTGCCATCTCGCAGAATGGGACGCTCTCTTGGCGTGGACCTGTTGCCCTTCAAAACCTGCTCCCTGAACTGCATATTCTGCGAAGTGGGTACCACTACCGTTCGCACCCTGACTCGCGACGAATACGTTCCCATCGACGCGATTCAAAAAGAACTTCTGCATTGGTTTGAACACGATGGTCAGGCAGACTTCATCACCCTTGCAGGTTCAGGAGAGCCCACGCTGCACACAAAATTCGGGCAACTTCTGGCATTTATCAAAGCACAGAGCGACATCTCCACGGCCCTGCTCACCAACGGCACGCTATTCCCCGATGCAGATGTACGACGCGACGCCGCACAGGCCGACGTGGTCAAAGTTTCCCTTAGCGCCGGAGACGAAGCCACCTTCGAGAAAATCCACCGACCGGCGCGCAACATTCACCTGCAAGACATGATCGACGCTTATCGGCTTTTCCGCGAGGAGTTCAGCGGCCAACTATGGATTGAAGTGTTCCTGGTTGCAGGCATCAACGATTCGCCTGAATCTATCAGCCGCATCGCTGAGATCACCCGCAGCATCCGCCCGGACCGAGTGGACCTGAACACCGCCGTGCGCCCAACCGCAGACCCCACAACCCGCGCCGTCGATGAAGCAACACTCCACAGACTGGCCGCGCAATTTAACCCGCCTGCTAACGTTGCTGTATCCTTCACCTCAGGACCACACGAAAGGCTACCCGTGAGTGCGGCTGCCGTGCTGGCCATGCTGAAACGCAGGCCCTGCTCTGCGGAGCAGATTACCGCCAGTTTCGGTGCCCCGCGCGATGTGGTGGACGCCTGCCTCAAAGATTTGACATGGAACGGACTGGTGCGATCCATCGACCGTCACGGAGAGGTATTTTTTCAGGCTGAATCTTGACGTTTGCAACGACACGGCTTAAGGTTCCCACATCATTTTCCGGAGAATAATCATGGCAGATATTGAATTCAAGTGCTCTCATTGCGAACAGGTGTTGGAATGCCCAGGCGACATGGCCGGCGAGACCGTAGATTGCCCATCCTGCGAAAACCCTATCACCGTTCCGCTACCCGGCGGAATCATTGTAGAGCCACCACGTACATGCCCTCACTGCAGTAGCGAACTATCAGATCATGCGGTACTGTGCATTCAGTGCGGCTACCATTTAAAGCTCGGACAGCGAATGGAAACCGATCTCGGGTAGACACGCTCTCAGTCGTTTGGCTCAGGAGACTCCGGCGACTCAATATCCAGAATATCCAACCCGTTAATGTATGACACCGTATTGAATTTTCGCGGTTGCTCAACATCACTCAGCGTATCCGCTATCTTCAGCGTCAGATCTGTAATGTCTGCAAGGCCCCGTTTCAACTCTTCGGGATGCCCTTCCCCCTTATCAATAGCCATGGTCATAAGTTTTGCGCGCACCGTGATCACCGTCAGATGCTGATTGATTTTGTGCATCAACGCACCCACCAGCTCCTGAATCGCTTCCTGTCGGTTAGCCTGCTTCTGTTCGGCTTCGTGCGACTTTACATCCGTCACATCCTGAATAAGAAGCACATGCACATCGGATGCAGGTCTGCCGATGAGTGAAAATTTAAGAGGATGCTTACCGCGACGGGGAAGATCAATTTCCACTTCCACCTCGCGAATGGCACCTTCACAGGCAACCAACTGATCAAAAAGACTCGTATCGCCACAATCAAAGAGATGCGACACCGACTGACCGAGCACCTCGGCATACCCCGTTTTCCCCAGCATATCCAGCAAGGCACGATTCGTCCGCAAGACCTTGCCGCCTGCATCGACCAACAACATAATCTGAGGGCACATGTCAATCATCTGCTCCAACTCATGCTTGGCCTTCTCTATGGCCACGGCCTGATCGCGCACCGAGTGCTGCACCCTGTCTGTCCCATGCTCTTCCATCATACCCACCTCTCTTCAAGCACGCCGCAACATAACCTACTTTACGACACTGAATCAAGTCCTCTCAATACGGTCTTCGACAGTGCGCACACAGCCTCAACGCTATTCAGCTCATTCAAGCGCTTGCGGACCTCTCCAATACCGGGCCGTCCGTTCAAATACTTAAGCAGGTGCGGACGAATGGTAAGCGCCGCCGAGGCTTCAGGAGGAAACTTGAGTTTTTTTCGAAACGCTGCCTCACGCTTCTTCATTTCAAACAGCAACGTGGTATGTTCACGGATCAAATCCAACAACTCAGAATCCGAAGGCAACCAATTGCCGGGCCCACCCGCAGCCAGGTCGGACACCTGGCGAAAAATCCAGGGTCGACCCAATGTCGCGCGCCCGATCATCACCCCGTCCACTCCCGTTTTTGCAAACATCTTCTCCACATCCTCAGGCTCCGTAATGCCACCGTTTCCAATGACCGCAATGCCGCGCTGCCGCTTTACCGATGCAAGCGCATCCCAATCCGCCGGACCGCCATGCCCGGCGCTGGCGTACCGGGCATGAATCGCAATGGCACTGCCGCCGGATTCCTCTACCACACGGGCTACCTCGTCAATGTTGTGATGCTCCGGGTCCAGGCCGATACGCGTTTTCACGGTCACCGGCAAGGATACCGCTGCAGAAATCTTTTCCACGATACGCCCGATTAGCGCAGGCTCTCCCATCAGAGCTGCACCACATCCGCGCACCATGATTCTCCGCACCGGACACCCGCAATTGATATCAATTAGTGAAAAACGCCCCATCGCCTCTATCCGACGCGCCGCTTCGGCCATCTCTTCAGGATTGCGACCATAAATGTGGGCCACAGCCGGTCGCTCTTCATCCGTGGTGGCCAACAGCAACCATGTGCGCCATGATTTTCGGACCAGTGCCGCCGCATTGGTAATCTCCGTAAAAGTCAAGCCACACCCGAATCGCATGCACACTGTCCGAAAAGCAGAGTCCGCTAAACCGGCCATGGGGGGCAGCATAACGGGATTCTTGATCTCAACAGAACCAATCTGGATGGGTTTCAACGTCACAACCACAACTCCCCATGCGGACGCAACCACGCCTCCACTGTCTCACACGACAACCCCATAATATTGGAACGTGACCCCTTGAAAGAGGCAACGACCACGTGGCCATATTCATCCACATCATAGGCCCCTGCTTTATCCATAGGATCAATCACCGCGAAATACGCATCAATATCAGCATCAGTCAGCTCTCGAAATGTCACCGTTGACATCACGATCTCGCTCCGAACATGCCCCGACGGATCTGCCAAGGCTACCCCCGTGAGCACCTCATGTGTTTGCCCTGACAACATCCGCAGGAATTCCCACGCCTGATCCATGGACACCGGTTTCTCTACACAACGGCTGTCAAAAACCACAACCGTGTCCGCCGTCAACACCCATCGCCCGGGAAAATGTGCCCGAGCCCATGCATTCTTACGCAACGCATTATCACCCACCGTCTCATGCGGATCACCCGTAGTGATTTCTTCAACATCAGGCACCGCCACCTCAAAGCGCACCCCCAGCCCCGTGAGGATCTTACTTCGTCGCGGTGATGCTGACGCTAACACCAATGTTGAGCTTTCTTTATTCAATTCATTCTGCATATAAACACCGTTTTTTCCGTGAATGATGCATTTTGACTACCATACGCTCAGATTCAAGTTTCAACTTCAATTCACTTTTGATATAGAAATCTCTTCCGGAAGGCTTGAGGCTTTCCCGCGATTAACGATGAAGAAGCATACAAGACACAATACGTAACAACCGGAGAGAGCAAATGAGCGTACAGGATCTGAAAGCTGCCTACAAAACCATCATGGACGATCACTTTCCACCTCGTATGGAAATCAGCTTCGTCGAAGCCGATGACAGCCGCCAGACACTATGCTATGAAAAGACAAGCTGGCTCATTGACGATGTGCGCAAGGGGCTGCGCTACGGAGAAAATCCCGGTCAGGAAGCTGCCCTGTATCGTCTGGCCAATGGGAATCTTATTCTCGGCGAGGTCGAAAGCATCCAACCCGGACGCCACCTTGCCTCCGACGTCGAATTGCTTCAATCCGGAAAACATCCAGGCAAAACAAACATTACCGATGCCGATAACGCCACGAACATCCTGCGTTACCTGACAGAAAAACCGGCTGCGGTAATCATGAAGCACAACAATCCCTGCGGTGCGGCGGTTGCGGACACGCTTGCCGAGGCATACGACCGGGCCAATATGGCCGACCGCCTGGCTGCTTTTGGCGGCGCGATTGGCCTGAACAGGGAAGTGGACAAGGAAACCGCAAATTTGATTGTCCAGAATTACGCTGAAGTCGTGGTCGCACCCGAATTCGCCGACGGTGTTCTGGACATCTTTGCCACAAAAAAGAATCTGCGCGTCATGCGCATTGGCAACATGGCACGCCTCACTACTTATGCGGCCAGCCGCTTTGTGGACTTCAAGTCACTGGTTGATGGCGGACTCGTGGCACAATGGTCCTACACCCCTACCACACAGTCACGCGCGGACCTGATGCCCGCACAAACAACGTACAAGGGGGAAGACTATAAAATCGACCGTTTACCCACCGATAAAGAATACGAAGACTTGCTCTTTGGTTGGCTTGTCGAAGCCGGCGTGACGAGCAACTCTGTTCTTTACGTCAAAGACGGTGTCACGGTAGGCATTGGTACAGGCGAACAGGACCGCGTGGGTGTTGCCGAGATCGCACGCGACAAAGCCTATCGAAAACTGGCCGACCGTTTTGCCTGGGAACAGCACAAACAGCCATACAATACGTTGAAGGATGCCGCTGCACGCAAGGAAATCGATGACGAAGTAGCGCGTCTTAAAGGCGGGTTGATTGGAAGCTGCATGATCTCGGACGCCTTCTTCCCGTTCCGCGATGGCGTCGAAGTGGGTTTACGTGAAGGGGTCACCGCAGTGGTCCAGCCCGGTGGTTCCATGCGCGATTTCGAAGTTATCCAAGCCTGCAACGAAGCAAAAGCCGCAATGGTCTTCACCGGCCAGCGCAGCTTCAAACATTAAGCAGGAACAACTCAACGGAAGTTTACGTGGGCTCAACGCGTGTTACTACCCAGGTGCGGGCAACACGTTTAAGCCAGACCGTGCGCGACCCGGTCTTCGTCTGGCCATCCACATCCGTATAGGTATAGGACAGATCAACCGAGGCCGCATTCTTTCCAATGCCGATAGCAACGTCTTTCATGGGTGAAAATTTCGCATTCGACGGCACGCTCTCGGTCTGCGTTACAGCCTGACAAGCTCGCTTGTACACAGACCTCTTCGATGGAATGTGACTGTATGAACAACCCAAAAAAAGCAAGGCAACAAAAAATAGACCGGTAATTGTTTTCATAGCCAGATAGTCTTACTCAAGCATCCCCGTGCGCTCAAGAGCAAAAGTCATATTCCTTGCAATTGAAGATTTCGAGCTTCTCATCCTGTGCGATATGACGCAAAGTGCCCGACTGATCTTTACGAGGACATTATGCCCCATTCAAACACGATACCGCCAATTGCCGATCGGCCGACGATGCGCAGGATTATCGCCGTCGCATTCCCCCTGGTCATGGCTGCGTCGGGTCACGCGTTACGTCTATTTGCCGACCGCGTAATGCTGGCGCATTATTCCCGCGAAGCCATTGCGGCCTCCATGCCGGCCGGCCTGATGAGCTTTTGCCTCATGAGCCTGTTTCTGGGCACTGCCGGCTATACACACACATTCGTTGCGCAGTATGTAGGTGCCGCACAGCGCAAACGCGCAGGACTGGCCATATGGCAGGGACTCTACCTTGCGGCAGGCGGCGGTTTATTCGTGGCAGCGTGCGGCCAACTGGCACCCTCTCTGTTTGACTGGATGGGGCATGCTCCCGCAGTGCAAGCGCAGCAGATCCCCTATTTCCGCGTATTATGCCGATTCAGCATGGCTCCCATGATTTTCTCCACACTGGCAGGATTCTGGAGCGGACGCGGAAAGACACGCGTTGTGATGGTATTGGAGCTGCTCACCGCCGCCATTAACATTGCGCTCAACCGGGTACTCATTTTCGGTGCATTGGGCTTCCCGCGTATGGGTATCGTGGGTGCTGGAATCGCCACAGGAATTAGCGCAACCATCGGTATGACAATCGCAATGGCTCTTTTTCTGAACAAGGAGAACCGCCGCGAGTTCGGCACATTACCCCGCATCACCTTCGACCTCCCGCTGTTCCGCCGCCTCATCCGTTTCGGCCTGCCTAACGGACTCCAGTTCATGCTGGATATGGCCGCATTCAATATGTTCATCGTGCTGCTGGGAAGAATGGGAGAGGTCATGCTCGAAGCAGCCAACATTGCGTTCGGATTAAACGCACTGGCATTCCTCCCGCTTATCGGCCTTGGCACAACCGCCTCAATCATGGTCGGCCAGGGAGTGGGTGCACGCGACATTCCATTTGCCAGGCAAGCCGTTAAGAATGCCGTTTTACTGGCGGTCATTTACAATAGTTTTGTGGCAATTCTATTCATCTTTGCTGCAGACCCTGTACTCGCACTCTTCGCACGTCCTGGCGACACCGAGCAGGTCGAAGCCCTGCATGCCGCAAAGATCTGTCTGCGTTTCATTACTGCGTACCTGGCCTTCGACGCGCTTTACATTGTATACAGCCATGCCATCAAGGGCGCAGGTGACACGCGCTTCTCAATGAGTATGGGCATTGTACTCTCATGGGGTACCATGGTGCTCCCATGCTGGATTGCATTCACCCTGGGCGCATCGGCATGGACCCTGTGGGGATTGCTTGTCATACATGTTATCATTGCCAGTTTGGTGTTTCTCACACGCTACGGTCAAGGAAAGTGGCAATCCATGCGCGTGATTGAACAAGAAAGCCCTGAGACATCATCATGAACAATACCACACACAAAACTGCTCTGCTGGGGCTGACGCAGGATGCGTTGGTCGAGCTTGCGCGCGGTTATGGACTGCCCGCCTTTAACGGAAAACAAATTGCACACTGGCTCTATCAGCAGCGGGTCAACAGCATTGGAGAGATGACCAATCTATCCAAGAAGGTCCGCCAGTTGCTTGAAGAACACCATATCACGGGTGTAACCGCACCAATGGATATGCAGAAAAGCCGTGATGGGACGCGAAAATACCTCTTTGCAACCGGCCATGAGCGCTACATCGAGACCGTCACAATTCCAGACCGCGAACGCTGCACGGTCTGCGTTTCCTCACAGGTGGGTTGCAAAATGGGTTGCGTATTCTGCATGACCGGAAAGCAGGGGTTTCAAGGGCAACTAACCGCAGGCGAAATCCTCAACCAGATCCTTAGCACGGCCGAAGCAGATCGCATCACCAATATCGTCTATATGGGGATGGGTGAACCTCTAGACAATCTGGATGAGGTGCTGACAAGCATAGAAATCCTCACCGCCCCCTGGGGGTTCGCCATGAGCCCTCGACGCATTACCGTTTCCACCATCGGCATTACACCGGGCGTCGTCCGTTTGCTTAACGAGTGTGAGGTGCATCTGGCTATCAGTCTGCACACACCCATCCCCAGCGAGCGGCAGAAGCTGATGCCTATCGAATCCGTCTATCCTATGGCAGACTCACTGGAGGTGGTGCGCAATTGGAACTTTGGTCTGCAACGACGTATCTCTTTCGAATACATCGTATTCAGCGGAATGAATGACACCCCGGCACACGCTGATGCCCTGCTGGACTTGCTCGCCGGACTACGGTGCAGGGTAAACCTCATCCGCTTTCACCCTGTTCCCGACACCCCTCTACCTGCCACTGATGAACAAAGACTAGTGGATTTTCGCGACAAGCTTGCGGACGAAGGTCTCACAACCACCATCCGCGCATCCCGTGGACAGGACATCCTTGCTGCTTGCGGACTACTATCCACCAATACCAGATGCGGCGAGAACCCGCCCGAACAGACACAATAATCCCGTGGGACTCATAGCAGGTTGAATGGGCGATGCGCTGTTGGTCAAAATTGGCTTAACTCACCCGCACAATGCGAGAAGAACACCCGCCGCAACGGCAGAGCCAATCACACCAGCCACATTCGGGCCCATGGCATGCATGAGCAGGAAATTGTGAGGATTGGCCTTGAGGCCCTCTTTATTGACCACACGGGCCGCCATGGGCACAGCAGAGACACCAGCCGCACCAATGAGGGGATTCATCTTTTCTTTCGAAATAAGATTCATACCCTTCGCAAGCATAACTCCGGAAGCCGTACCCACCGCAAATGCAGCCAGCCCAAGCAACAGGATTCCAATCGTTTCAGGCTGCAGAAATTTATCCGCTGAAAGCTTGGAACCTACCGCCAGACCCAACAGGATGGTGACAATGTTGATCAGCTCGTTAGCCGCTGTACGCGAAAGACGTTCAACCACGCCCGATTCCTTGAGCAGGTTGCCAAACATCAACATTCCAATCAGGGGGGTAGCCGAAGGCAACAGAAGGACACACAACGTGAGCACCGTCAGCGGAAAAACAATCTTTTCAGTCTTCGACACATGGCGAAGCTGCTTCATTTCAATACGCCGCTCTTCGGGCGTCGTCAACAAACGCATGATCGGTGGTTGAATAATCGGCACCAGCGCCATGTAAGAATAGGCTGCCACCGCAATTGCCCCCAGGAGATCAGGAGCCAAGCGCCCGGCCAGGAAGATGGCAGTGGGTCCATCTGCACCACCAATGATGCCAATGGCCGATGCATCCTGCACGGTGAAGTTAATGCTGTCGAACGTCCCGGACAAAACCAGCGCACCCAACAGGCTGAAGAAAATGCCGAACTGTGCAGCCGCGCCCAGCAAAGCGGTCTTCGGGTTGGCAATCAACGGGCCGAAGTCCGTCATGGCGCCAACCCCCATAAAAATCAACAGAGGAAACAGACCGGGCGGAACAATGCCGAAATTATACACATAATAGAGAAAACCACCCGGTTCGGCGACGCCAGCCATTGGCACGTTCGCCAAAATTCCACCAAAACCAATGGGCAGCAACAACAGTGGCTCAAACTGCTTTGCAATCGCGAGGTAAATCAAAGCAAGCCCCACGACGATCATCACAAGTTGCCCTACCCCGCTTGGCAACAATCCCTTCTTATGAGTTTCCTCGGACTCAGCCGGCACATCCTCTTTTCCGGCAAACAGCTCATGAAATCCCTCGGCAAAACCATAGATTCCTGTGGTATGAATCAATTCACGAGCTGCATCCGCTCCCTGCGCAACTTCGTTGGATGCGGTATCGCCCGCGATGCCACAAGGCACCACAAGACACAACACAACCAACGCCAGCAGAGTAGAGCAAACACCACGCTTACTATTCAAGAAATGCGGAAAGCGCCTCATGATCATCCAATCAGTTAATGTAGGCCAACACATGGCCGGCTGTCACCTGGGTTCCCTTGGTCACGGCAATCGAACTGATCGTCCCATCTACCGGCGCCTTGACTTCAACTTCCATCTTCATGGCTTCCAAAACCAACAACGTATCACCCGCATTCACATGCTGGCTCACATCACAGTTGATCCGAACCACCATACCGGGAAGCGGTGCTTTGACGGACTTTGCGTCGGCGGTTGCCGCCTGTGCCTTGTCCGCAGGAACCACGCGCGGCGATTCGATCCCCTCGCTGATGTCAAAATCATAGACCTTGCCATCCACCGTGGCTTTTCCGTCTTCCACAATAATCTCATACATACGATCGTTGACCGTCACCGAGTAACCAGCCGTGGCATCATGATCGCTCTCCTCGGCACGCTCTTTGTGACTCTTCTTGCGAACACCCAACTTGGCCTCGCCTTTCAGGTACGCAATCCCCTTCTCCTTGCATGTGGCAGAAATGAAGAGGTTTTCATCGGTCTCAGTAATGCCAGCCGCCGTCAACCGTTCGCGCGCCACTTTGAGTCCCTTCTTCGGGTCCGCATCGTTGATCTCAATTGGCGTCTTCGTGGTCGGCTCAAGCTCAAGCTGCTCTGCAGCCAACTTCACGATCTCAGGATCGGGAGCGACAGGTGTCTTACCAAAGTAACCCAACACCATCTTTCCGTAACCCTCGGCAATCTTCTTCCATTCGCCAAACATCACGTTATTAAAAGCCTGCTGGAAATAGAACTGCGACACGGGCGTCACGGAAGTGCCGAAACCACCACGACGCACCACTTCGCTCATGGCGCCAATGATCTCAGGATACTTTTCCATAATCCCATTATCGCGCAGCATCTGCGTGTTAGCCGTCAACGCCCCACCCGGCATCGGGCTCCAGGGAATCATCGGCTCCACGCGGGTTGCCTCCGGCGGGAGGAAATAGTCAGCCATGCATTCCTTGAACACTTCCTCAGCCTTCATGACCTTGTCAATGTCGATCCCCAGGTCATAATCCGTACCGCGCAAAGCGTGCCACATGACTGCAATATCCGGCTGACAGGTCCCGCCCGATGTCGGTGCCATTGAAAGATCAATGCCATCTGCACCGGCATCCAGAGCCGCCCGGTATCCAATCACGCCGATTCCAGCCGTTTCATGGGAGTGAAAATGAATGTGCGTGCCTTCAGGAAGCATTTTACGAGCACGTTTGATCGTTTCATACACCTTGGAAGGAACGGCTGTCCCCGATGCATCCTTGAAACAAACAGAATCAAACGGAATCTCTGCATCCAGAATTCCCTGCAAGACGCTCTCGTAGAAGTCCGGATCGTGTGCACCTTGACACCCAGGAGGCAATTCCATCATCGTGACGCAGACCTGATGCTTCAAGCCAGCGTCCGTGATGCACTTTCCGCTATAAATCAGATTGTTCACGTCATTGAGTGCATCAAAATTACGAATCGTCGTGATGCCATGCTTTTTAAACATTTTAGCATGAAGATCCACGACATCGCTTGACTGCGAGTCCAAGCCCACGACGTTAACGCCCCTCGCCAATGTCTGCAGGTTCGCATCGGGACCTGCGGCCTGACGAAAGTGATCCATCATCTGGAATGCATCTTCGTTGCAATAGAAATACAACGATTGAAAACGGGCGCCACCACCCGCCTCGAACCACGAGATTCCCGCCTCGCTTGCGGCCTCAACAGCCGGCATGAAATCACGCGTCAGCACTCGTGCGCCGTAAACAGACTGAAAGCCGTCACGAAACGCGGTGCACATAAATTTAACTTGTTTCTTTGCCACTCTTGTCCTGCCTTTTCTAGGGCGGCGAATCAGCCGCGATAATGTCGTATCGCCGCAATTGCCACGGCAATGTCAATTGAATCATCGGGAACCAGTGTCTGCAAATGACTCTCAGGTTGTTCCTTTTCTGCTAAAACATGCGCAAAACGGCGAAAAACCCAGGCGGTCGCATGCATGACCACCACCATCACCAGGAGGAACACAATAACCGTTCCCATCCCTGCAACCATTAGCGTAAGACCTTGCGTAAACATACCTGTCCTTCTTCTGCCATGCCTCTTCCTGAAGCCATTAATCCCTAATCTGCAAAATAAAAGGCTGTAATAGATAGTAAATGTACCGCTCAAGAACAACCTATTTCTGAAAAAAACACAGATTATTTGCCATTTTTTTCGTAACGACCTCAAGGAAATCTATATTGCTGAATCTCAATACCCCACCCTCCTGTTGCCTTGCGCTCAGCATTGCGATATGGTCTGCTCCAGTAAAACAGGAATGAACAGCGAATATCGGATCAAGCCAGAGGACTATCACTATGTCGTTGAAGACATTGACACGAGACACATTCAATGAAATCTTCGAAGCGAATAGCGATCGCTATATCGAAGAGTGGAAGGAATTCCTTCGATTCCCTTCTCTGGGCGCTTTTGAAGAACACAAGCAGGATTGCCGTAATTGCGCCGCATGGGTTGTGGCGCAACTTTCGGCCATGGGCCTTGATGCATCCATACTCGAAACGGGCCATCAGCCGGCTGCCTATGCCCACCGCCCGGCGAAACCAGGTCAGAAGACCGTACTGTTCTACGGTCACTATGATGTGCAGCCCGCCGATCCCCTTGAGGACTGGACCACCCCACCCTTTGAACCTGATCTGCGCGAGGGTCGCCTCTATGCTCGCGGTGCCGAAGACAACAAGGGACAGGTCATGTATGTCCTTAAAGCGATCGAAACACTGCTACAAAACGATGCGCTTAATGTGGGACTCAAAATTCTAATCGAAGGCGAGGAAGAATGCGGAAGCCAGGGTCTCAACGCATCCGTTGACCAGTGGCACGACACGCTCAATGCCGACATCCTGATGGTCTGCGACACCGGCACCGTACGGTCCGGCATACCCACCATTACGATGGGATTGCGCGGCGTCATCTTTATGGCGCTGACCCTGACCGGACCTGATCATGATTTGCATTCCGGCGTGCATGGCGGCGTCTGCCCCAACCCGGCACAAGGCATAGCCGAGCTACTCGCCTCGTTACACGATTCCCGTGGTCACATAGCCATTGAGGGCTACTGCGATGACATCACGGAACCTTCCGAACGTGCACTGGAACTAGCCAATGAAATCGCCTTGGACCCGAACGAATACCGCACCGACACCGGCGCGCCCCCCGTTGGGGGAGAGCGCGACTTCACCGCGCGCGAACGCATCGGATTTCGTCCCACTATTGAAATCAACGGCGTTCACTCCGGATTTGGAGGACAAGGCACCAAAACCATCATCCCGTCTGTGGCAGAAGCAAAGATCAGTTCACGCCTTGTCCCCGGTCAGGACCCTGATCGATGCCTGAACCTGATTCGCAAACACCTTGAAGCCCACACACCGCCGGGATTACAGCTTGCCATATGGGACTGCATGAGCGCCGGCCCGGGATTTCGACTGGACCCGAACTCCGAACTCATATCACAAGCTCATAACGTGCTCACAGAATTATCTCCCCACAAACCCGCATACGTCTGGGAGGGGGCCTCTGTGCCCATCGTGAGCGCACTGGCACAAGCCGCGAAAGCCGAACCGTTGCTCATTGGATTCGGCCATGACGAGGATCGCATTCATGCTCCCAACGAATCATTCTCAATAGAACAGTTCCGACAGGGCTTTCTTTACGCGTGCTTGTTTCTCTCCCAACTGTAAACACACTGGAGACCATCTACTCATGGCATATCGGCAGCACAATCAGTTTCACCGCAAACCGAAACCCGCCGCACCGAGAGATCCACATGCCGATGCCCTTGATGGCACCGTCAGCAGCGTCGTATATCGCAACGAAGACACGGGCTACACGGTCTGCCGGGTTGCCCTGGACGACCAAAAAGGTGAAGCCACCCTGGTTGGCAACTGCGCAGCCATCTGGTCAGGAGAAAGCGTACAGGCGACCGGAAAATGGATCAGGCACCCACAACATGGTTTTCAATTCGAGGCGGAAGCCATTGTCTGCATCGCCCCGACATCAACCCGAGGCATCGAACGCTACCTTTCCAGCGGTATGATCCGCGGCATTCGCAAAGAACTGGCAAAACGACTGGTTCGCAAGTTCGGCGAACGAACGTTGGATATCATCGAAAAGGAATCCAAGCGCCTTGAGGATGTCGACGGCATCGGCCCGAAACGACGACGCCAGATCAAGGAGTCCTGGGGCGAACAGAAAGCCGTGCGGGACATCATGATTTTTCTGCAGGGTCACGGTATCGGCACTGCCCAGGCCGCTCGCATTTTCAGACAGTACGGAGACCAGTCCGTGGCATTGATACGTCAGAATGCCTATCGACTATGCGGCGACGTCTGGGGCATCGGATTTAAAACTGCTGATGGGGTAGCTATGAGCCTGGGCGTTGCACCGGACTCTGAACTGCGCGCACGGGCAGGCATCATTCATGTCCTGCAGACGCTGACCGATTCCGGGCACTGCTACTGCCCCCTTGCAGAGTTGCTGCTGCAAGCCGAAACACTGCTGGGAATCGCCGTGGAGATTCTCACACCAGCACTGGACGTTGAACTCAAACGCGGCACGCTCACCAAAGAAAACGAGCATGTTTACCTGACCCCCATTTATCGCGCAGAGTGCACGGTCGTGGAACGGGTAAAACATATTCTCTCAGCCCGCACGACGTTTAAGCCCATCATCATCAACAAAGCGCTCCCCTGGGCCGAAGAACACATGCATCTCCACTTTGCAGCGAAACAAACCGAAGCCCTGAGCATGGCTCTCTCGAGCAAGTTCAGCATCATGACCGGCGGCCCGGGCGTAGGCAAAACAACCATTATTCGCGCACTCTCAGACGTTTACAAAAAGCGACGTTTACAGGTCGTACTCGCAGCCCCAACAGGTCGCGCAGCCAAGCGCATGGAAGAGGCTACCCACCACGAAGCAAAAACCGTGCACCGACTCCTTAAATACCAGCCGCAAACGCACGACTTTGAACACGGATCAGACAATCCCCTTGAGGGCGATGTGTTCATTCTGGATGAAGTCTCCATGATGGATATTCGCCTCATGAGTCAGTTCCTCGAAGCTGTTCCGAACCGGGCATGCCTCGTCCTGGTGGGTGACATTGATCAGTTACCCAGCGTGGGACCCGGAAACGTATTACGTGACCTCATACATTCCGGCGTGGTGCCCTGCACCAGACTGGATACTGTTTTTCGTCAACAAACCGGCGGATGGATCATCCACAACGCGCACCGCGTCAATCGCGGCGAACTCATCGAACAACCACCCAAAGGCGAGGATTCGGATTTCTTCTTTATCGAAACCACCGAACCCGACGCCGTGATTGCGCGCACCATTGATCTTGTAACCCGTCGCATTCCGCAACGATTCGGGTTCGATCCACTGAAAGACATCCAGGTTCTGACCCCCATGCGCCGCAACCAGCTCGGTGCAGAGAATCTCAACGCGGTCCTGCAGGAAGCCATGAATCCCTCAGGACGTGAAATCGATCGCTTTGGACGCAAGTACCGTATCAATGACCGCGTCATGCAGATTCGAAACAATTATGACAAAGAAGTTTTCAATGGTGATATTGGTAGAATTCTAACCCTGAACTCAGAAGATCGTAACCTGGTTGTGGATTATGATGGTCGCAAAATTAACTACGAGTACACCGAACTCGACGAACTCATACATGCCTATGCCTGTTCCATCCATAAGTCGCAGGGTAGCGAATATCCTGCCGTAGTGATTCTGTTGACCACGCAGCATTTCAAACTGCTTCAGCGCAACCTGCTCTACACCGCCATCACGCGTGGCAAGAAGCTGGTCTGCCTCGTGGGGTCAAACAAGGCAGTATACATCGCCACAAAGAACAACGAAATTCAGCAACGCCGCACAGGACTGCGCGAGCGTCTCAGCAACGGGTAAGTGCCAACCGCATCCATTCCGAGGACATGGAACTGCCGTCCCTACCACTCGGCGTACGGATCACAATGCGCAAGCTATTTCCCGAGTTTCAGCTTCAGCGGGGCTACCCAGATATTGCGATAACGCACCGGATTCCCATGATACTGCAGGCTGAACTGAGCGGTTGCTTCGTGGGGTTTGTACTTCGGCAACCTACGCCAGGCCGTCGCTCCCCGGTATTCAGTGTTATCCTGCACAAGCACGTTGTTGAGATACACCGTGACATATGCAGAAGAAACAAGTTTACCTTCCTTAAAAACAGGGGCTTTGAAATGGATGTCATAGCTCTGCCACTCACCAGCAGGACGACAGGCGTTCACCAGAGGCGGCGTCTGCCCATACAGAGCCCCCGTCATCCCATCAGGATACGTGCGATTCGCCCAGCAGTTCAGCACCTGAATCTCGTAACGATCCATCAGAAAAACACCGCTGTTTCCCTGCTTCTGACCAAACCCCTTTAACCCGGCGGGTACCATCCATTCGAAATGCAGGTACATGTCACCGAATTTTTCCACGGACTTCTGTCCGCCCTTCGCAGCCGTCATGCCCCCGTCGTCGCCGATCTTCCAGCCTTTGTTGGTAAACTGGTCCAGGTTCGAACCGTCAAACAAAACCTTGGCATCCTTTGGCGCTTTCACCGGCTTTCCATCATACTTCGGTTTCGCAACCTTCGGCTGCGGGCGATTAGGATCATGCACGTGCCACTTGCCACAGGGCTGCATGGGCGTGTTGGTGTACCCGTCTATGTTCTTCTGCTCAGGCTGACGCTCGTTCTTTGCGGGAACTTCTGCCACAACCGTAACAGCCACCAACCCCGTCATCGCTATCAAACAGCTTATCTTATTCATATCGTTTCTCTCCACTCGTGATACGTATTATAAACAATAGACTACTCGCGCTTCATATCAATCGGAACGGCGTACAACTCCTGATGAATCACATTAAGCTTCGCACGCGGGAACTTCTCAACCGCACGATCATACGTCAACAGGCCATTAACTTCACCTTCAACGTCCGACGTCTGAGTGTAGACACCGCCAGCAACCCCACCCTTCTTAAGATCTTTCATGCGACGATAAGATTCTTTGTAACGCCCCATGAGCTCTTCCTGCGTCTTGGGTAGGCCACCGTAGCCCCAGTTACGCGCATCAGGATTCCACAGGTGCGTTTTATCCACCACAAAACCATGTCCGCCAAACTCTCCGACGACTTTGGCGTAGTCAGCGAAACGCTTGTCCCCAAGCGGGAATGCCGGGTGCGGGTAACTATGGTGGTCCGCTACATCGCCTACAGGCCAGAAGTTACCTCCGCTGGCCGTATTGACCAAACGCGTCGGATCGTACTCCACCGTCCACTTGCCCACATCCATGGTACTGTGCTGCCCCCAGGCTTCGTTGAATGGCACCCACATCACAATCGAAGGCGCATTATAAAGGGTATCGATCATTTCTTTCAGTTCAGCCATAAACTGGGTATGCGCCTCTTCCTCCCACTCACCATCTTTGGGATCCACTTTCATGCGCGTCCAACCCGGCCCCTTGTATCGCGTGGACACCTGGTCCTGCCAGACCATCAGGCCCAATCGATCGCAATGGTAGTAGTAACGCCGCGGGCGCACCTTGATATGGTTCCGAATCATGTTGAAACCGGATTCCTTGATATACTCAATATCCCACAGCATCGCGGCATCCGATGCAGGCGTCAGCAACCCGTCCGGAAACCAGCCCTGGTCCAACGGACCCAGATGAAAAATTTCTTTATCGTTGAGTGTGAAACGCCAATGACCCGCAGCGTCCTGTGCCTTGCCTACCGTGCGAATGCCTGCATAGGATTTGACGCTGTCACAGGACTTCCGGCCCGCCAGCAGTTCAACATCCAGGTCATACAGAGTCGGCGAAGACGGCGACCACAGCTTCGCATTCGGAACGGCAAGTTTTGTACAGGCCAACGTCCCCTTCTCGGATGCAACTTTCTTGCCATCCAGGTACGCCGTGATGCGCACGGCTTTGGCCTTGTCAACAGCTCCACCAACGGTCGTCTTGACGGTGATAACTGCGGGATCATGCGCCGTATCAATCTTGAGCGCTTTAATATAGGTGGCCGGCACGGTTTCCAACCAAACCGTTTGCCAGATTCCCGAAACGCGAGTGTAAAAAATGCCGCCCGGACGCCGTACCTGCTTACCCGTAAGCTGATAACCACTGGTGGCATCCCAAACACGCAAGACAAGTTGATTCACCCCATCCTTAACCGCATCCGTGACATCAAAACTAAACGATGTGTTGCCGCCCTTATGCGCCCCCACAGACTCTCCATTGACCCATGCAGTGCATTCATAATCCACGGCTTCAAAATGCAAGAGCAGACGATTGTCTTTCTTCTTCACCTTGAATTCCCGCTGATACCACAACTCCTCGTGCCCATGCAGAAGACGCCCCACACCAGAAAGGCTCGACTCCAGGCAATACGGAACCAGGATCTGACCATCTCCGCCTTCGCCAAGTGCCTTGGTGGCGGCGTCAAGCGCTCCACCTTTAGGAAGAACTTTATACGTCCACAGCCCATTCAAATTCTGCCAATCCTTGCGAACCATCTGCGGCCGCGGATACTCGCGCCATGCTGTGTCTGGCGTCACATCCTTCGCAAAGCGAGTTTGAATCTTCTCCCCCGCAGGTTTCCAGTCCGCCGCCAGTGTGGTTGCCGCAATAGCAACAATCGCCAGTATCATCAGTGCTGTTCGTTTCATTCTCTGCTCCTTTTCTCGCAACTTTCTATCTCTCACTCCGAATCGTAACTGCCGCTGGCGGCAGTCCCTCCGCCGTCGCCGTTAAACTGATTTTGCCGGGTTCACGGCCTGCCTGCACAATAGCCATGCACCGCCCCAGAAATGCGGGTCTGCTTTTTGAACCATACGACTCTTCACAAGTCAAATCCCCATTATCCATCGCCCGCAACCTGCCTGCCCCGGACACCTCGAAAGCAACCCGCTGGGACGCGTCTGGAACCCGTACACCCGCAGCATCGACAATTCTTACTTCAACGTGACTCAAATCGCGACCATCTGCCGTCACCGTCCGACGATCAGGAACAAGCTCAATACGCTTGGCTTCGCCGGCGGTTTTGAGCTCATGCGAACAAGCCTTTTTGCCCGCCTTATATCCGATTGCCGTCACCGTTCCGGCAACGTAAGGAACCGCATCCCATGTGATCATCCGGTCCTCGAAATCAGCAAGATTCTTCCGACCTAACGAGCTACCGTTCACCACCAATTCTACCTCATCACAGTTCGAAAAGGTCGACACCTTTACGTTTTGACCCTTGAGCTCAGGCAGAGTCCAATGTGAAACCATTTTAGGCCAGTGCCAATGCGCCTTGACCGGTCGCTGCACCTTAAGCGCCTCATGCAGGACCGCAATGTGCACCATTGGCTTGTCGGACCAGAAACTCTCATGCAAATACGAAACCGGACGTTGAATCCCACAGGTATCAATCGGCGTACAGTTCCAACCATGAAACGGCCAACCCGCCATTGCCTCTCCCAGATAGTCTATCCCCGTCCATATAAACGAACCCGCCACGTATGGCAACTTGTACGCATCGAGCCATGGATTCATGGGATAGTAAGCTTGGGCATTTCCTTCTTTTCCCCGCCAGTAGGCATACGTCTCAGAAGAAATAATCACCATGTCCGGAGCACCTTTTCGGTACGCTTCAAACGCGTGCTCCTGATAATTCAACGATGCAACGTCCATCAACCGGGCATCCGCAATAAAGTTACCGGGGCTGAGGGCATACGTGAATTTGCGGGTCGCATCGTATTGCCGTGCAAGCGTGGTCATATCTGTATAGATCTGCTTTCGCTGGTTTTCACGGGGTGCCCAGTTTTCATTCCCCACGCTCCAAAGAACGATACAGGGATGATTTCTGTCGCGAAGAATCATGGCTAACAGATCTTTCTGCCAGTCCGCCTCGAACGTGGCGTAGCGATGACTGCCCCATTTATCAAAAGCCTCATCGATCACATAGAAGCCCATACGATCACACATATCCAATAACTCGGATGCCGGCGGGTTGTGAGCGGTACGGATGGCGTTGCACCCCATCTTCTTTAATATCTCCAGACGCCGCTCCATGGCACGTGCATTGAATGCCGCACCCAGACTGCCAAGATCATGGTGCAGATTGACCCCATTGAGAATCACGGACTCTCCATTGATCTCAAACCCCTTGTCCGCGCTCCAGCCTATCTCGCGGATTCCAAAAGAAGTGGTCACCTCGTCCACGACTTTACGTCCTGAACGCACGGTTGTTTTAGCGGTGTAAAGATTCGGATGGTCAGCGGACCATAGCGCCGGTTTCTTAACCGTCATCTCCTGCCTGAACGTATGCGACCCTGTCGCATCCAATTTGAACTCGGAAGTTACCGAGGCAACTGCCTTCCCTTTTGCATTAAGAATATCTGTACTCAGCACGCAGCCCTGCGCGGAATCATAACCATTGGTTACGGTCGTTTCCACGCTGACGATCGCAGAATTTACCGACACGGCGGGCGTGGTCACAAAAGTGCCCCAATGCCCCACAGCAAGTTTGTCAGTAACCGTCAACCATACGTGGCGATAGATCCCGGAACCGCTGTACCAGCGGCAAGTCTGTTTGGGGTTATTCACCTTGACGGCCAGAACATTCTCGCCATCCCAGTTGATATGTGGGGTCAAATCGTACTGAAAGGTTGCATAGCCGTACCAACGTTTGCCGAGATGCTTGCCATTCAACCAAACATCGCTGTCCTTGTACACTCCGCCAAACTCAACAAAGAGCTTCTTTGACTTATGCTCTGCCGACACCTCAAAGGTCTTGCGGTACCACCCGACTCCGAGATCAACATATCCGCCGCGCTTTCCGCCAGCACCGCCTCCATGGAATTTGCCTTCAATACTCCAGTCATGCGGAAGATCCAGCTCTCGCCAGGTCGTGTCATCAAAATCCGGCAGCTCTCCCCCATTGGCATCCCTCTGCAGAAAGCGCCACCCGTAATCAAAACACTGTTTCTCTCGCCCCTCTGCCATCACGACTGATAAAAAAACAACCAGCACACACACGAGTTGAGCAAACATTCGCATTATCCTATACATCCACATAACCCTTTCCTGAAAAAATGCAAAAATTAATAGTAGAGCATTGCTACGAATCCGACAACCAACGATTCATAAATAACGTCTCGCGCTATCACTCCAACCACCTTCATTAAAAAAAGTTGGTTTCTCAAAAGAATTGTGGTTAACCTCACTCATAATGCTAACCGTGGAAGGGAGTGCATAATGAAGACGATAAGCATGTATTTGTTAATCACGCTGATAGCAGGCAGCACCATAATGGGTCGTGCGGCATCGGCAGAAGACGACTCGCGTATGGACTGGTGGAGAGAGGCACGCTTCGGCATGTTCATCCATTGGGGAGTCTATGCCGTCCCTGCCGGCGTGCACAACGGCAGGGACATCGGCGGCATCGGCGAATGGATCATGAGCAGAGCCAAAATCCCCATTCCTGAATACGAGAAATACGCAAAGCAATTCAACCCGGTTAAGTTCAACGCAAAGGAATGGGTCGGCATCGCGAAGAATGCGGGCATGAAATATATAGTCATTACATCCAAGCATCATGACGGTTTTTGTCTCTGGGACTCCACGATCACGGATTACGACTTCATGGACTTCACCGAGTTCAAGCGCGACCCCATCAAAGAGCTTGCCGATGAATGCAGAAAGCAGGGGGTCAAGTTGTGCTTCTATCACTCCATCATGGACTGGCATCACCCCGACGCCAAAGGTGCCAACTTCCCGAAGTACCGGGATGAATACATGATCCCGCAACTCAAGGAGCTTCTGACTAACTACGGCGACATTGGGGTGCTCTGGTTCGACGGCGAATGGATCAGGGAATGGACAGAACCCCAGGGCAAGGCACTGTACAAGCTGCTACGCGAGTTGCAGCCGAACATTATTGTCAACAATCGCGTCGGCAAAGGTCGCAAGGGCATGCAGGGCATGAACAAGGATGCCAGCTACGCCGGAGACTTCGGTACACCCGAACAGGAAATCCCGCACACCGGCATGCCGGGCTTGGATTGGGAATCCTGCATGACCATGAATGATACATGGGGCTTCAAAACAAAAGACCATAGGTGGAAATCTGAAGAGAAGCTCATTCGCAACCTGATCGACATCGCCAGCAAAGGCGGCAATTTCCTGCTCAACGTCGGACCGACGGCCGAGGGCTTGATCCCCGCGCCAAGCGTTGAACGTCTACAAACAATGGGTAAATGGTTGGAAGTAAACGGTGAAGCTATTTATGGCACGACCGCCAGCCCCTTCAAAAAAACTCCGTGGGGACGCTGCACGGCCAAGAAAGAGCACCTGTATCTACACATCTTTAATTGGCCGCGTGACGGCAAGATCACAGTGCCATTATCGAACAAGGTCAAGAAGGCCTCCTTACTGCTCGAAGGCAAAGATGCAAAACTGGAGATTGACCAACAGGAAGGGTCCGTAACCATCAAACTGCCTGCAGAAGCCCCGAACAAGATTGCATCGGTCGTGGCCCTGAAAATCAAAGGGGAATTGGAAGTTGGAAGCATCATCACCAAACAAACGGGTGACAGCATTGAATTGACCGCCACCGACGCAACCATCCACGGCTCAGCCCAATTCGAGCAGCCAAAGCATTGCATAGGATACTGGACGGATACATCCTGCTGGGTAAACTGGGATCTTGAAATGACAAAAAAAGGATCATACAACGTAGACGTCAGCTATGCCTGTCCGGCTGACAGCGCTGGCAGCACATACGAGGTGTCACTGAACGCTCAGAAAGTAAGCGGAACAGTGGACTCAACCGGTGCGTGGGAGACATTTAAAACAGTCCGCATTGGTACGGTCACTATCGATAAACCCGGCAAAATATCGCTCGAAGTACGTCCAACAAACAAACCCGGCCTGGCTGTGATGAATTTGCGATCCATCACATTACGGCTGGAAAAGTAAATTCCTATATGAATAATAAACAATTGAACACTCTGTCTTTCCCCCTACTCTTTCTAACCGTTTTCGCTTCGTATGCAAGCGCTGGCGTAATCATCACAAAAAGCGAAACAAAGGTTTCTCTCAGCAACTCCCATCTGCAGCTTGATATCGATCTGGCAACCTGCCGTTACCATGTATCGCATCCCAACTCGGAGCACCCCATTCTGCATGACGCAGGCCTGACAATCGGTTTATCCAGGCTGGGAAGAAACAATTACAAGTCTGCTCAGAACACCGTGGTTAACGACTACCAAGTCGAAGCCATAAGCAACCACCTTGGCCGGGGACAGAAAGCGACACTGTCTGTCACAGATAATCAAACCGCCTGTACCCGTATTCACACATTCGAAGTCTATGATAGTAGCCCTATTGTTGTTCTGGGCTTCGGCCTGATCAACAACAGCGACAAGCACGTACGCGTCTATTTCGCCTCGTCGGTTGCCGGAGCAGAACTGTTTTCGGGAACGAATATAGAAAACCCGATGATGCTCAACGGCGGAGCCGGAGATGCTCAAACCATCGTTCGCAAGGGAACCGTACATCGAGACCTCAACAGCATGATGCTGACAGGAAAAGTCAAAGGTGAGCGCAAAACCATTGTTGCCGGCGGACTCACTCATTATGACTTCATCAAAGAGGTCGAGTATACCCGAGACGAGCAGAAAGTAACATTGAGTGCTTTTTCGTGGGATCCCTACGGGCGGCTCGTCAACGCGGGCGAAACGTATATATCGAAAGACAAAATCTATATCGACTGCATCACAGCCAATCCGTTTGAGGCGCTGGAAGCCTACGGCATGCGTATGCGAGCCGCGAACGACATCAAGCTCAATTACTATGACTTCCCGACTTTCTGCGGGTGGGCTATGTCCATGGGTTATCTTGGCGTGGGCGGAAACTACAACAACTCCAAAGCGTTGGTCGATATTGCCAACGACGCCCAACAAGACGGATTTACGCGCTTCACACCTGTAGCCATGCGGCTGGAACCGGACACCTACATCAACGAGAAGGGAAGCTGTTCTCAGGGCTGGTACGACGATGAACATTTTCGAAAGTTCAAGAAACTGGTTCCGCCGCATGAGACATTCAAAGCCTTTTCGGATGATCTGAAAAAAGTCGGAGCCATCCCGTTCTCCTATGTCCAGGTCAACATGCCGGACCCTGCATTTGCAAAAGCGCATCCGGACTGGCTGCTTGCCGGGCACGACAAACGCCTGGAACAGAATCCTGGAAAATACCCGCCCTACCGTTGGGATTGTACGGATAAGGAGTTCGAAAAACACATGATCGGCGTTTGGAAGCGCTGGGCCAGCTCAGGACTCATAGGCATCAAGCACGACTACCCGCACACGGGCTGGTTTGTCAACGGCGGATTCGATGATCCGCATGCGACCTGCACCTCTGCTTACAAGAAATGGTTCGAAATGTGTCGCGAAGGACTAGGCCCGAACGGACTCATTCATGAACGCAACCTGAGAAGAAACAGGGGCGTACTTTCCAGACAGTTCATGCCGGCTCTTGATACCTGCATTGGGATCAACGATCTACAGCGTGTATCAAAAGACAATAGCCATATCGAACCGGAGTTTCTGACCAAAATCGCGCTAAGGTGGTACAAGAACCGCGTCGTGATGAACTACTACCCTGACTGCAAGGCCATGACTGTAAACAAGACTCAGGATATGGATGCGGACAAGCGCCACACAATTCTGACTATGATTCCGCTTATCAGCGGACGCCTCGAACTGGCCACTCCCTACAGCCATTGGACCCCTGCCATCAAGCATGACATCAGCCGTGTATTCCCGATGCTTACCTCCCCGAAATCCCCACGCCCTGTCGACATGCTTACCGGAAAGCCTGCGCCCGAAGTCTACGTGTACGATGTAACCCCCGCTTGGTCACACGTCATATTCTTCAACGCCGACAACCCCAGGAACAAGAATAACATCACAGCCCTCAAAAGGATTTCAGCTCCGATCAGCGGCGATCAGGCAGATACCGGATCGTTGGGACTAAAAGCTGAAAGCGAATACTACGCATACGACTTCTGGGGAGACAAACTGGTCGGCAAGTTCAAAGGGACTGACACGCTTTCAGCGGAGCTGGCTCCCTGCCGCTCCGCAATCTACTCGGTCCACGAAGTTGCGCCCCACCCACAGTTCATCTCCAGCAACCGTCACATTCTGCAAGGCCAGTTCGAACTCTCGGATGTGCAATGGAAGGGCAAGACTCTCTCTGGCAAAGCCGCCATGGTTGCCAATGATCCTATGGTCATTACCGTTGCCTGCAACGGCCGCGAACCCGAAGTCGTCAAAGCCG
>JADHWI010000046.1 GCA_016783565.1 Kiritimatiellia bacterium | reverse complement strand
CAGATTGGGCCACGCAGCAACCTGTGGTATTGGATAAATGGTTTGAGTCCTCCGGCAAGACGGTTGCTGTGGTTGGGGGTGGCGTAGCCGGATTGACCGTTGCTCGTGAGCTGGCACGGTGGGGACATGCCGTCACGGTATTCGAGAAACACGCCAAGCCGGGCGGCATGATGAACCAGGGCATTCCCGAGTTCCGCCTGCCGCGTGATGTGATTGATCGTGAGGTAGATCAAATCCGCCTGCTGGGTGTTGAAATCCAGTGCAATACGGATATTGGCCGCGACCAGTCTCTGGATGCGCTCGCAGAGCAGTTTGATGCCGTGGTGCTGGCAGCAGGAACGCTGCGCCCCAACCTGCTGGATTTGCCGGGAAAAGACTTGGCCGGTATTCGCCATGGGTTGGAATTTCTACTGGAGGTAAACGATACAGGAACATCGGAGATTGGGCAGGGTGTGATCGTCATTGGTGGCGGATTTACGGCCATGGACTGTGCGCGCACGGCCAAGCGCCTGGGTGCTGCGACGTTGTCTTTTCGCGACGGTGGTCAGGGTTTGCCGGCGGGGTCATTGCTGAGTGCGCCTGAAGACTATGTCAAGGTGTGGTATCGCCGCACGGAGAAGGAAATGTTGATCACGCCGGGCGAGCTTGAGGAACTGCGTCACGAAGTGATAGACATGGAGTTCCTGGTTAGCCCCGTACGTTACGTAGGTAAGGATGGCCGAGTGACGGGGGTAGAATTTATTCGTAATGAGCTGGGAGAGCCGGACAGCAGTGGGCGCCGGAGACCCTGTCCTGTGCCGGACAGTGAGTTCATTGTGCCGGCTGACACGGTGTTGCTGGCGACCGGTCAATTTCCGGATACGTCCTGGATTCGCGGTTCGTTCGCAGAAAAACTGGTGGGGTCCGATGGCTGGTTGATTGATGGTCCCACCAACACCACCGAGTGTCCCGGCATCTTTGCGGCAGGAGATTTTTCTCAGGGGGCTTCGTCGCTGATCAGCGCTATTGGGCATGCCCGTACTGCCGCCGTTCGCGTGGACGAGTATTTGATGGGGGCATGCCGCGTTCACGACCGCGTATGGGTTCAAGATGAAATGGAAACCGGGCGCATTCGCGAGATGGATGCCGCCCCTTTGCAGCCGGTGCCCACGCTGGATGTTTCCAAGCGGGATCTTGTGGCGGAAGTGGAGACGGGTTACGACCCTGACCTGGCAGAAGAGGAGACGCAACGGTGTTACCGATGTAACTTCAAGTACGAGATTGATTCCGACAAGTGTATTTACTGTGATTGGTGCATCAAGGCCAAACCGCGGCCGGAATGTATCTTGCGGATCAAGAAACTGAATTATGATGAAGAAGGTCGTATCGTCGGTTGGGAAGAGGCTGAAAGTACAGACGACACGCTGATGGTCTGGATTAATCAATATGATTGCATTCGTTGCGGTGCCTGTGTGCAGGCCTGTCCTGTGGATGCCATTAGCGTGCAGAAAGCGGACCGGGAAACGATGCCCGTATGTGGGCAGTGTGACTCACGCGGAGAGGGAGTATCCCATGGCTGACATTGTTGAAACGATACAGCAGAAGAATCCGAACGATACTGTGGGTATTCTGGGTGCCGCGCTGGATCACTATGGCGACAAGATTGCGCTGGCCATGAGTTTCCAGGTCGGAGGCGCGGTTCTACTCGACATGATTCATCGCATGGGTCGCGAGGTGGATGTGTTTTCCATCGACACGGGACGATTACCTGAGGAAACCTACGATTGCGCTCACCAGATTACGGAGAAATATGACATCAAGATTCAGTGGGTATTTCCGCAGCATGATACTGTGGAGAAGATGATTCAGGAGAAAGGGATTTATTCGTTTCGGCATAGCGTGGAGAATCGCAAGGAATGCTGTGGCATTCGCAAGGTTGAGCCCCTGACACGCGCGCTGGCCCCGTACGATGCCTGGCTAACCGGTCGACGCCTGGAACAGGGCGGCACTCGGCATGCGCTGGAGATCGTCGAGGCGGATCCCAAGCACGAAGGCAAGATCAAGATCAACCCTCTGGTCAAGTGGACGGTGGGGGACCTGTGGCGCTACATCCGGCAATACGATGTGCCGTATAATCAGCTTTACGATGAGGGCTATCGTTCGATTGGTTGTGAATGCTGCACACGCGCCTGCAAAGGTGGCGAAGGTGAGCGTGACGGGCGCTGGTGGTGGGAAGAGCCCGAGCACAAAGAGTGCGGCCTGCACATCTCCTACACCAACGGATCGGGTATTTAGCAGAGACCTTTCCCTGTTAACGTCGATTGCGCTTTGAGTTTCAATTGATTGCATGAAAGTGAACGGTATCATTCTCAGAAAAATTGAGGTTATCGAAGAAACGCTTCGTGAGCTGCGAAACCTTGATAAATTTATCGTAGAGGTGCGGTCCTATGCAAAAAATCAATCTTGAGCAGCTTGGTCGCTATCTTGATGCAAGGTCCGATGTGATCGGTGCTGTGGTCTTTGGTTCTGCATAGGATGGAACGGTCCGTGAGGGAGGCGATTTGGATCTCGGTGTATATTTCTCACGCAGGCTTAAGTCCGAAGAAAAAATAGAGTTTCTTGTTGAAGTGGCGACGGCTGCTGAATTTGATGAGGTCGATCTGGTTGACTTGGCTTCAGCGGATCCCATCCTGGCGTTTGAGGCCTTGTCGGGTCGGTTTATCAGTAGATCGGCCCCGTCGAAAATCGCGGAGTTGGCAGCACGGGTTAGTCGGGAATACGAGGAAACGATGGCTCGCTTGAGTGCAGCCGCGTAATGGTTCGCAACGCAGAAGCGCCAGATTTCGGTATGTCGATACAGCTTCACCGGCGTCTCACCGTTTCGACCCACACTGACGGCACGCTTCGCGTTTTCACGACGATTCTTCATGAATAATGCGTGCTAGTGTCCGGTCATGTCTTCCGGGCGGACCCAGGCGTCGAACTGTTCGGCGGTGAGGTGGCCGGAGCCGATAGCGGCTTCGCGTAGCGAAAGATTTTCTTGCCAGGCGGCTAGCGCGATCTCGGCGCTCTTGTCGTATCCGATATGCTTGTTCAGCGCGGTAACGAGCATGAGTGAGCCATCGACCAGTTCCGTGATGCGTTCGCGGTTGGCTTCAATTCCTTTTATACAATGTGTGCGGAACGAGTCGGCTGCGTCTGCCAGCAGAGCGATGGATTGCAGGATGGCGTGTGCCATCAGAGGCTTGTAAACATTCAGTTCAAACTGCCCCTGCGAACCGGCCATGGCAATGGCCGCGTCATTGCCGTACACGCGGCAGACGACCATGGTGACCATCTCGCATTGCGTCGGGTTGATCTTGCCGGGCATAATTGAGCTGCCGGGTTCGTTGGCCGGCAGGGAGAGTTCTCCCAGACCGCTACGCGGTCCGCTGCCCAGCCAGCGCAGATCATTGGCAATCTTCATGAGTGCCGCCCCTGCAGTGCGCAATGAACCGGAGAGCTGTACCACGGCATCATGTGCAGCCAGTCCCGCAAACTTGTTGGGATGCAGGTTGAAGGTATGGCCTGAGAGGCGCGATATTTCTGTGACCATCGCAGAGTCAAAGCCTTCAGGGGTATTCAGCCCGGTTCCCACGGCAGTGCCGCCGATGGGCAATTCCGCAAGTGCGGGCAGTGTTGTCGTAATGGCCTTTTCCGCTGCGCGAAGCTGGGCGGCGTATCCAGAAAACTCCTGTCCCAACGTCAGAGGTGTGGCATCCTGAAGGTGCGTGCGCCCGATCTTGATGATATCCGCAAATTCTTTGGCCTTGGTCTCAAACGCAGAGGTGAGTTCGCTCAGAGCAGGAAGCAGGCGTTCGCTTGCGGCCACGGTAGCCGCCACGTGCATGGATGTGGGCACTGTGTCGTTCGTGGATTGCGACATGTTGACGTGATCATTGGGGTGTACCGGGCTTTTGCCGCCCAGGGGGGCATCCAGCAGCTCGTTGGCGCGGTTGGCGATCACTTCGTTGACGTTCATGTTCGTCTGGGTGCCGCTGCCGCTTTGCCAGATCACAAGCGGGAAATGATCATCGAATGTTCCGGCCATAACGTCATCCGCAGCCTGCATGATTGCATCGCGCAGTGATGCATCCAGTCCGCCAAGGTCGGCATTGACGATGGCGGCAGCCTTTTTGATCAGGGCATGCGTGTGAATGAATTCTGTGGGGAAGCGTTCATTGCCGACACAGAAATTTTCACAGGCGCGTTGTGTCTGTGCGCCGTAATACCGGTCAGCCGGGACCTCAACGGATCCCAGCGCATCTTTTTCTTTCCGTGTCTTCATGTGGGCAAACTCAATATTGTTCCGTGTGGAACCACTCGGCATCTTCGAGCCAGTTGCCGGGTTCGGCGCGTGAAACGAATTCGATAATGCTCTCGATAAATTCCACATGCTGCTGCTCCTGATCCGCAATACGCTGGAACAGGTTCCGGGCACTTTCCGTGGTCATGGCGTCAGCCTTGTCCAGGTAGAAGGCGCGGCTGCGTTCTTCCATGCCTTTGGCTTTTTTGTAAAGGTCGAGTTCAGACTTTTCGCCACCAAAGACCGTGTTGGCGTCCAGCATTTCCGCGAACAGATTGCGCACACCCTTGTCTACCGTGGCTTCTGCAGGAATGAGGGATTCCGGATCTGACTTGATTTGTTCAAGTACTTCGTAATGTTTGACCTCGGATTCCGCCAGGCGAAGCAGGATACCTGCGACTCCCTTGTCATCTGTTCCTGCGGCACATTGACGATAGAACGTCTCGCCGTCTTTTTCCATTTGCATTGCAAAATCCAATATCTGTACCTGGTCCATTATTTTCTCTCCTGATTTCAACCTTTTCTCATGGGCTCAACAGCCGTCGAAACAATAGCTCTAGACATAGTGCCGGGCAAGAACTATCCTGATCGGCAGCTCCGCAGGTCGTGTGTAGAGTGCGTGAATTGTATGGTCCTCAGAACATTTTGCCCCTTGAATGGTAGCGATTTATGCCGTATGACATAGACCCATATTATTAAATAAAAAACAGACCTCATGATGGATGGATATATGAAAGACGCGGATGATATGAATCTGGATGCTGAGGATGCGTTGGAAACGCGGGAATGGCTGGAATCTCTGCAGGAGGTATTGGACCGGGAAGGGCCCACGCGTGTGCGTGCGCTGTTTGCAGAGTTATCCAGTTATGCCAAGGCCAAGGGCGTGGACCTGCCCTTCACTGCCAACACGCCCTACATCAATACGATTCCCGCCTGGGATCAGCCTCCGTATCCGGGTGACGAAGAGCTGGAACGGCGCATTGGCGCTATCATGCGTTGGAATGCCATGGCCATGGTCGTACGTGCGAACCGTGAAGAAGATGGTATCGGCGGTCACATCGCTTCGTATGCTTCTGCTTCGCACCTGTACGAAGTCGGCTTCAATCATTTCTTCCGCGGGGAGTGCGAAGAGCACCCGGCGGATTTAATCTATTTCCAGGGCCATGCTTCGCCCGGAATCTATGCGCGCGCCTTTTTGGAGGGACGATTTCCTATTGAGCAGATTGGCAACTTCCGGCATGAACTGCATCGTGGCGAGGCGGGTCTTTCTTCGTATCCGCATCCATGGTTGATGCCGGACTTCTGGAAATTCCCGACGGTTTCGATGGGCCTGGGGCCGATCATGGCCATTTACCATGCACGGTTTATCAAGTACCTGCAGGACCGTGATCTGAAGAAACCTACGGATCAGAAAATCTGGGCGTTTCTTGGCGACGGTGAAACGGATGAGCCGGAGGCTCTGGGTGCCATTGCGTTGGCCGCGCGCGAGAAGCTTGATAACCTTATCTTTGTCATCAATTGTAATTTGCAGCGGTTGGACGGACCTGTGCGCGGCAATGGCAAGATCATCCAGGAACTGGAAGCATCCTTTCGCGGTGTAGGTTGGAATGTGATCAAAGTGATCTGGGGCCGTGACTGGGATGCGTTGCTCGAGAAGGACCGCAATGGCTGTCTCGTCAAGCGCATGGAAGAAATGGTCGATGGGCAGTATCAGAAATATGTTGTTGAGGATGGTGCCTACATTCGAAAAGACTTCTTTGGTAAGAACCCCGAATTGCTGAAACTGGTGGAGCATTATTCCGATGAGCAGCTAAGACGCTTGCGCCGTGGTGGGCATGACCGCGGGAAAGTGTATGCGGCTTACAAGGCCGCAATGGAAACCGAGGGCGCACCTACCGTTATCCTCGTCAAGACCATCAAGGGTTACGGCATGGGCGGGGGCGGTGAGGGCTTGAACATCACGCATCAACAAAAGAAGCTCAAAGAAAAAGAATTGCTGGAGTTCCGTACGCGCTTTCACATTCCGATCTCCGACGAGGATGTGAACCAGTTGCCTTTCTACCAATTGCCGGAAGATGGACCCGAGAAGAAGTACCTCATGGAGCGGCGCAAGGCATTGGGAGGATTCACGCCATCGCGTCATGGGATGCTTGAAAAACTCAAGACGCCGGGGGATGATTTTTTTGCAGAATTCTTTGAGGGCACGGGTGAGCGTGAAGTGTCCACCACAATGGCGTTTGTGCGTGTGTTGACCAAGTTGCTCAAGGATCCTGAGCTGGGTGACCTGGTGGTGCCGATTGTGCCGGATGAGGCACGCACGTTTGGAATGGAAGCTCTGTTCCGGCAGTGTGGCATCTATTCGCATCCCGGACAGCTTTATGAACCCGTTGATAAGGCGAACTTGCTCTATTACAAGGAAGCGACAGACGGGCAGATTCTGGAAGAAGGCATTACCGAGGCGGGTTCGCTGGGTTCCTTTATTGCGGCCGGTACGGCGTATTCCAATCACGGTATTAACACGATCCCGTTCTTTATCTTCTATTCGATGTTTGGTTTGCAGCGTGTAGGCGACATGGTGTGGGCTGCGGCCGATAGTCGTTGCAAGGGCTTCTTGCTGGGTGCCACCTCCGGGCGGACCACGCTGGCAGGTGAGGGGTTGCAGCATCAGGATGGCAACAGCCAGCTATTAGCTTTACCCGTGCCCAACATGATGGCCTATGACCCCGCCTATGCCTATGAGCTGGCTGTGATCATCGAAGATGGATTGCGGCGCATGTATATGGAAGGTGAAGACATCTTCTATTACATCACGGTACTCAACGAGAACTATGCGCAGCCTGTGATGCCCGAGGGTGCCAGGGAAGGTATTCTGCGCGGGATGCATCCGGTGCGGAAATCTTCGCTGGAGAAACCGATTGCCGGCGTGCGTCTTCTGGGAAGTGGTTCGATTCTGAATGAGACGCTAAAGGCTGCGGCGATGCTGGAGGAGACGCATCACATTGCGGCAGATGTCTGGTCCGTGACCAGCTATAAAGCGTTGCATCGCAATGCTGATGAAACGGATCGCTGGAACCGTTTGCATCCTGATCAGCCTCCCCGGCAGCCTTATATTGCGGAGTGCCTTGGCGATAGCGATGCACCGGTGATCGCGGCATCGGACTATGTTAAAGCGCTTCCGGAAATTGTGACGCGATGGGTTGATGCCCCGACGGCGGTCCTTGGAACCGATGGTTTTGGTCGCAGTGATGGACGCGAAGCGTTGCGCGATTTCTTTGAGGTTGATGCACGTCATATTGCATACACGGCAATTGTCACGCTGGCACGTGGCGGTGCGATTGAGACTCACGTTGCAACCCAGGTGCGCGACGCATGGGAGATTGATGCAGAAAAGGAGAATCCGCTGTACCTGTAAGGTGACGGCAGAAAGACAAAAGGGGACATGATGGATTTTAAACTTCCGGAACTCGGCGAGAATATTGAATCGATTCAGGTTGCAAGGGTGCTTGTAACCGTGGGCGATGTGGTTGAGGAGGATCAACCGCTTTTGGAGGTGGAAACCGACAAAGCGACGATCGAAGTGCCGGCGCCTGAAGCTGGAACGGTCAGCACGGTACATGTGTGCGAAGGTGATGAAATCACCGTTGGGCAAGTGGTGGTGACGCTTGGAAATGGGGCTGAAGTTGCCGGGGACGCGGCAGTGACAACCGAGCGGGACGCGCCCATTGAGTCTGAGCCGCAAGTTGCTGAGAGCCAAGATGCTGCTGACGAAACGGAATGCGAAGCCGCGATTCCTTTTCCGGTCACAGCACCGGGCGTTACATCGGCAGCCGCTCCGGTTCCGGAGGAACAGCCTTATGTTTTTACCGATTCGGTCAAGGTTCCTGCAGCCCCCTCGGTCCGCAAATTTGCACGTGAGATTGGTGTCGACATAAATGTGGTCAAGGGCAGTGGTCCGCACGGGCGCGTGTCCATTGATGATGTCAAACGGCACGCACGGAAAAGCGCCAAGGCGGTGTCAGCCGTCGCGTCGGTTGCAGGATCGATTGCGCTGCCACCACTTCCGGACTTTACGAAGTTTGGTGATGTTGATGTGCAGAAGATGAGTGCCATTCGACGTAAGACGGCTCAGCACATGAGTTTGAGCTGGTCACAGATTCCGCATGTGACCATTCATGACGCCGCCAACATCAGTGAGCTTGACCCACTGCGAAAGAAATATGCTGATCGCGCCACGGCTCTGGGCGGCAAGTTGACCATGGCCGTCATGGTATGCAAGATTGTGGCTTCGGCTCTGAAAAAGTTTCCAAAGTTCAATGCGTCCATTGATCCGGCCAACCACACGACGGTGTTCAAAAAATTTGTCAACCTGGGCATAGCGGTCAGCACGGAACGTGGTCTTATGGTACCGGTGATACGGGATGCGGCCGGCAAGAACATGGTTGAGATTGCGGCGGAGATTTCGATGATTGCGCAAAAGGCTCGTAACGGTCAGATTGAGCTTTCTGATCTCGAAGGCGGCACGTTCACAGTGACCAACCTTGGGCGAACGGGGGGTCGATATTTTACGCCGATCATCAACTATCCTGAAGTGGCAATTCTCGGTATGGGGAGGACGTTTGTTTCGGGTGGTGAAGGGGGTCCGTTGACGCTGCCATTGTCTTTGTCCTTTGATCATCGATTGATAGATGGTGCCGAAGCGGCACAGTTTCTCGGCTGGATAATTGAAGCGATTGAAGAGCCTTTGGTGTTGTCTTTGCAAGGCTAAGGGGAGAGCGGCTTTCCCTCGCGTTGCTCGGGTTAATCCGCCGCTACATTTAAATGGAGAAGTGCGATTTGATGGTGATGTAGTGCGTGTGACCCGAAGCGGAGCAAGGGCACGCGCTTTTTTTGGAGATGGTACATGACAGAGAAAAGTACACAGTTAGTGGTGCTGGGTGGTGGTCCGGGGGGATATCCGGCGGCGTTTTATGCTGCGGATCTGGGGATGCAGGTGACGCTGGTGGATTTACAGAATACGCCCGGAGGGGTGTGTTTGCACCGCGGTTGTATTCCCTCCAAGGCGTTGTTGCATGTTGCGGCGGTGTTGAACGAGGCGCGCGAAGCGCCGGCATTCGGCGTCACCTTCGGTGAACCGCAGCTTGACGTGGACACTTTGCGTGAGTGGAAGAATGATGTGGTTAAGAAGCTGACCGGTGGTCTTGGGATGCTGGGTAAGCAACGCAAGGTCGAGTATATCCAGGGACGTGGTACCTTTGTCGACGCGCATGTGCTTGAGATTGCGACGGATGATGAGACGATTCGCCTCACGTTTGAACATGCGATCATTGCAACCGGTTCAGAGCCTGCGCGGATTCCTGGGTTTCCAGACTCTCCACGCGTGATGGATTCCACGGGTGCGCTGGCCGTACCGGATATTCCTGAAACATTGCTCGTGGTTGGTGGCGGTTATATTGGTCTTGAGCTGGGACAGGCTTATGCGGCCTTTGGATCGAAAGTCTCAGTGGTTGAGATGTTGCCTTCCATTCTCGCCGGTGCGGATGCAGACCTGTCCAGGGTTCCGCAGCAACGGTTCAAGAAGCAGTTTGAGTCGATCATGGTGAATACCCGTGTTGTGGCGATGAAGGAGAATGGCGAGCGCATTGCGGTCACTTTGGAGCCGCAGGGGAAAGAGGCCGAGACCATCGAATATGATCGTGTGCTGGTGTCTGTAGGGCGCAAGCCGAATTCCTGTGATCTGGGGTTGGAGAACACGGCGGTAAGAATTGGCGACGGAGGTTTTATCGAGACTGATGCCCAACGGAGAACGGCGGAAGCATCGATTTTTGCTATCGGTGACGTAACGGGTCAACCCATGTTGGCGCACAAGGCCACGGCTGAAGGGAAGGTAGCCGTTGAGGCCATTGCCGGCAAGAAAACCGTTTTCGATCCGCGTGCGATTCCCGCTGTTGTGTTTACGGATCCGGAAGTGGCCTGGTGCGGATTGACCGAAGCGGAAGCCACTGAGCAGGGCATACCGGTTAAGGTGGGGCGATTCCCATGGGCAGCATCGGGGCGTGCCACCACGTTGGGCCGTGGGGATGGTGTGACCAAGATTATTGCGGATCCGGAGACTGAACGCATCCTGGGTGTCGGCATATCCGGACCCGGTGCAGGGGAGTTGATTGCCGAGGGTACATTGGCGATCGAGATGGGAGCCGTTGTCGGCGATCTGGCCTTGACGATTCATCCGCATCCAACCTTGTCGGAAACCGTTATGGAAGCGGCAGAAGCCTTTCATGGGACGGCCACGCATTTCGCTGTCCGGAAGAAGTGAGATCATCAGCATGTCTTGAAATACGGAAGTTGGCGGGTAGGGATGGCAGTCCCTCGCCGTTCGGATCCGTAACGTCTCTACGGCCTGACAGGCTGATCGGACTTGCAGGACGTGTTTACGCCTTGCTCGTTTTGTCTTACCAGTTCAAAATCAATATCCACATCCAGTGGAATCCATGCGGGCGCGCGTTTTTTTGCCAGGCGCTTCTGTTTTCTTTCGCGGTTCAGAGAGCGTTCCAGGGATTTGCGCAGTTCTTTCATGAGCTTCTTTTCCAACCATGGTGCCATGTTATTGGCGGTTAGTTTTGCGTCTGTGATATCCACATGGTACTGGATGCCTGTGCCGTCTTCATAATGGTTGATGGTCACGTTGCACAGGGCTTGCAGCCGTTTGATATTACCCGTCGTGCGTGCTTTCACGATACCATCTTCAAAGCGTGCCCGTACGGTTCCTGTGGCGTTCAGGTGCAGTTTGCGCGCGGTAATGAGATCCTGGTGATCAACCGGTTCGCTGTGGATCTTCAGCGTTTCGAAAGTGTATTCCTGCGTCAAGTCGTAGTGACCGAAGAGGTATTCCTCGCGGCGAGTGCGTCGGTCGCTTTGTTCGTGTTCAAAGATGGTGTTGAATTCTTGTGCATGGATGCGTCCCCTGATGCGGGGGGTCTGCGTGGCTGCATGAGTGACGAGTAATTGTACGGGGATGGGGTTGGTATGTAGAAGAGGAATGTCTAAAGGTGCCCAGAATGCCTGAAGACAGAGTCCGTCGCGGATTGTATCCGGCGGAAGCAAACGAAACCATGGTGACAGATGCTGTAGATCCTCTTGCAGACGCTGGGGGTGGACAGTGATTGTGATGCCGCGTTCGAGATCGTTGTCTGGAGGAGAGAACGTCAGTGACTCGATGCGCCAATCGTCATCAATATGACGAGGCAGAACCCAGGCGGCCGTCGCCCGAGTCAAGCCTCGGCCTACCCAGCCAAAAAGCCATAGGGCTACGATAAAGGCCAGCCATAGCAAGATCGACAGGATAACGCGTGGTCGACCGGATTTCTGGATATGTATCATCAAGTCCTCCATGGCAATAGTGTCTCCCATGGTGGTGGGTGAGTCAATCTCGGGGTCTTCGGCGTTGTGACTAAATGTGCGAGATCGGAAGGTCTTTCCAGTTTCCTCTGGTCGCTGTGGCGGTGAATTGCTATATAGCCTGAGTGCGTCAATGGAATGCGTGGCGTGGTTGCTGCCCGTTGACCAGGGAGATAGGAAAAGTGATGAAACAAGCGATGATAACCCGATGGATGCTGCCGGGTATGTGTGTAGCTGGGCTTTTATTGATTTCAGGCTGTGGCGATGGTTCTGAAGCTCTTGAAAAGGGCATGGTTCTGTTGCAGGAAGGTCGTAGTGATGCTGCCGTGCCGGTTTTGGAGCGTGCTGCACGTCGGGCACCGGAAAATGCCACAGCCCACTGTAATCTGGGTATTGCCTATGCTGCGCAGAGAAATACGCCCCGTGCAACGGCAGCGTTTCGTCGTGCGGCTGAGCTGATGCAGGAAGATCCTCGCCCACTTGAGTTGTTGGGGCAGATGTTTATAGAGCAGGAGCAGTGGGAAGAAGCGCGTAATGTGTTGGCAGAGGCGCAGGATCGCGCTCGTTCATCGGCACGCATCCTGGCTGCCCGTGGTGTGGTGGAGTTTGGCGCGGGGCAGACGGCTCGGGCGCAGGATTTGTTTCAGCGTTCGCTGCGTATAGAGCCAGGGTATCCGCCCGCACTTTATAACATGGCACAAATTTTTCGGGAGTATCCCGATGGGGATACCACCGCGATAGAGTATCTTGAGAAATACCTGGGTTCCGGATTGGTGGACAAGCAGCACAGCGAGGCCGCACGGGATCAGATGCTGACGCTTCGCAAGAAGCTTGCGGGTCCGCAAGTGGCGGGTCCCTCCCCGGCGGAACCTTTGCTTGCGGCTGCTGTAGAGGCCGTTGAGGCCCAGAACTTTACACTCGCCCTGATTCGACTCAAGGAAGCCGTGCGCAGTGATCCGGCTTTTCTCGAAGCTCAGTGGGAGCTTGCGCGACTGTATGATCTGTATCTTGAAGATCCTCAGACGGCCATTGATTTGTATGAGCGTTTTGTGACTCGTTTCCCGGGTGATGCACGTGTGGCTAAGGCGCGCGAACGGCAGGCAGAGTTGGCGCGTCCTCAGCGTCCTGCCCTGGCCGATGTGGTGGGGAGCGCGGCTGCGGACAGTGCTCTTGCCAAGGCAGCCTACGCGGCTGCGCTTGAGCATCACCGCAATCGCGACTGGGATGCGGCGATGGGTGCCTATCGCCAGGCGTTGTCTCACGACGCGCAGCATGCGCTGGCGGCAATCAACCTCGGACAGGTGTTTAAGGCGACGGATGATCTGGAGGGTGCGCGTGAAGCACTTGAATATGCCCATCGAATCAAGCCGGATCTGCCTGATGGCGGATACCATTTGGCCCAGGTCTATCGCGCCATGGGACAGCGTCCCGAAGCCGAAGTGCTGGCGCAGAGCGTGGCGGACAAGCATCCGCAGTATGCGCGCATCCATTATTTGTTGGGTTTGCTGTCGCGTGATGCGCAGAACCCCGAAAAGGCACGGAAACATTTCGAGAAGTTCATAGAGCTGGCCCCTGCGAACGATGCACAGGCCGCACGCGTTCGAGAATGGTTGGCCACCCAGTAAGTTTAGGCCATCTGCGTATCCGCGTGGGCAGGCCGGAGAGTATAGAGTAACCATGCAGTCCCTGGCGTTTATCAGCATTGTGGACCTTGTGGCTTTGGCGTTTATTGTTCTGAGTACGATCGTAGGGTATATTCGAGGGCTATCCGGAGAAATCGCTCGTCTGGTGGGGATGGTTGCTGCATTTGTGATGGGTGTGGTGACGTATGATCCCGTGGCCGTATGGCTGGCGGCTCATAGTCGTCTTGAGGAGCGTTCCGCGCGCGCCGTGACGTTTATTGCAATCGTGCTGACGTCCATCGTTGCCATGTTTATCCTGCGCTTTGTCTGCAAGCATGTCATGCGATTAGTGATCGACGAGTCTTTTGATAAGAAGGGTGGTATGTTGGCCGCAATACTGCATTCATCTCTGCTCGTGTTTATGGTGTTTGTAGCCATGAACCTGTGGCCGAGCGAAGATCTGAACCGAAGATTCGGGGAGGACTCTGTGATTGGCCGTCTGACGTTGCGTATGATGCCGGTGTTGAAAGAGAAGTTTGAGCAGAAGTTGGAGGAGCAAGCAGGCTGATGGCGCGTTACATTCCAGATCGAACGGTTGAAGAGATTGCATTCCGTACGGATATTGTAGAGCTGATCGGCTCACGTGTGACGCTTAAGCGGGCGGGCTCCTCGTACAAGGGGTGTTGTCCTTTTCACCAGGAAAAAACGCCGTCTTTTCATGTGAATCCGCAGCGCCAGACGTATCACTGCTTTGGGTGTAGTGCCCACGGGGACGTCTACAAGTTTTTAATGGAAATCGAGGGGTTGGATTTTGTAACCGCAGTGCGCACGCTTGCTGATCGCGCCGGGATCACTCTGGAATACGAAGAGGACAGTACGGAAACCGGTTTCCGAAAAGCGTTGTTCAAGCTGCATTCCGAGCTGGCAGCCAAGTATCATCTGACGCTGCAGAAGAGTGACCGTGCCGAGGCTGCGCGCCACTACCTTAAGGAGCGCGCGCTCACAAAAGAAACTGTGGATGATTTCCTTATCGGGTTTGCACCGGAATCGTGGGATGCCGTGTTGAACTGGGCGCGCAAGCGTCATTATACGCAGGAGCAGTTGCTCGCTTCCGGTCTTGTGGCACAAAGTGAAAAGAGTGGCGATCGCTGCTATGATCGTTTTCGGAACCGATTGATGTTTCCTGTCTTTGACGGTCAGGGGCGCGTTGTCGGGTTCAGTGGTCGTATACTCAAGGCAGAGGCCAAAGAGGCGAAGTACGTTAATAGTCCGGAAACTCCCATTTTTCAGAAGGGGCGCATTCTGTATGCAATGGATAAGGCGCGCGCGAATATCGTCAAGTCGCGGGAAGCGCTTGTTTGCGAAGGGCAGATTGACGTGATCCGCTGCCATCAGGCTGGGTTCAATACGGCCGTGGCTTCCCAGGGGACAGCGTTTACCGATGATCACGTGGCCATGATCAAGCGCTTTGCGGATAGTGTGGTGATTGTTTTTGACCCTGACAAAGCCGGGCAGAAAGCGTCTGTCAAGACCGCGCGTTTGTTTTTGGCCGCAGGGCTTGCTGTGCGCATTGGCGTGTTGCCGCCTGGAGAAGATCCGGATTCCTACATCCGTCAACACAAGGCCGAGGGATTTCAGAAGATCCTGGATGAGGCGAAGTCGGTGGTGCGTTTTCAGATCGAGGTCTTGTCGCGTGGGGAAAACATGCAGAGCGAGGCGGGCACGTTGCGTATTACGCGTGAGGTGTTGACGACGATTCAGCAAACGCAACACGCTGTGCTTCAGGCGCGCTTGCTTGAAGAGGCGGCCGATGGGCTTGGCGTGCCTCGGGCTGCGCTTGAAGAAGATTATCGTCGTCTTCCGGCACCACGGGAAAGCCGACAGTCGCAACGGGCAGCCGTAGCGCAGCAACCGCAGGTGCCGCCGACTGGTCGTCGGGTTTCTGGTGGTCAATCCCCTTCGCCAAAATGGCATTCGTCACAGATGCAGGAAGAGCGTTTATTGTGCGAACACCTGGTACACGTGGCGGATTTTCCCGTGATGGCTGAGCTAGTGGAGAAATACCTTCCACTGGAGATGCTGCAGGACGAGATGTGTCGCGCTACGGTGCAAGCTTGCATTCAGGCGTGGCGTGACGGTGTGTTGATTGAGGAAATTGCTGCAGATGCAGATGTGGCCACGCCCGGCATTGCAGCGTTTGTCGCTGAGATTCAGAAAGCGCCGCCGAAGGTGGGCGGGCGGGAGTTTCGCAGGGAAGATGCGGCTAAAGAATTCATTCTGGCGCTTTGGCGGCGGAGGTTACGTGCAGAGCGCGAAGGGCTTGGGGAAGAGCAGGCCGAGAGACGTGTTCAATTGACGTATGATCTCAAGTCCTTGCGGACCTGGTCTGAGGGTCACGCCATTATAGAAATTGAAATGGACTTGTAATCTCTGTGGACAACCATCGAGACCGTCGCTATGCTGGCATTGTTACTTCGCAGGGTGCATAGAGGAGTATGATAATGGATGATTTAGCGTACGAACGAAATCATGTAGAAGCGATTATTAAGCAGCACGAGCAGGAGGGTGCCCCGGAGCTGGGTTGGGATGCCCATATTCGTCTTGCAGAGATTGTGGTGGGCCAGGAGGATGGGATGACGGCGGCAGCACTGTTGCCTCAGCTGGTCCTCAGTGGCATGCAGCACAATGCGCTGCATGATCGTGTGACCGCACTTAAGCACCTCATTTCGCAGAGTGATATCGCGGGAAAAGGCCGGGACCTGACGGATAGGTTCAGCATGTCCACTGATCAGGAGTCCTATATCCTCATGCGTTTGCTTGCGGGGGGAGCCATTGGTGAAGGCGAGTATCTCGTGCTTTTAGATGAATTGGCGGAGGAGATTCGGCGAGACGATGGTCGGAAGGCTTCTCTCATGCATATTCTGGATCAACGCGATTTTCGAGAATTTCCAAAGTTATTGCTTTTTATTTCACGCGATTCTCAGACGCCTATTGCTCCGCTGGCGCGTTTGCGTCCCAACGGGGAAGCGTTTAAATTGCTTCCTATGGAATTCATGATTCGCAGGCGCGTTTGTGCTTTTGACATGATGGAGGGGGAGCTTTTTGTTGCGATGCTTAACCCTTACAGTCGTAAGTTGCGCAACCGTGTGCAGGACAAGGTAACGTGCAACTGCAAGTTTTTCGTTGCCTTTCCGGGCGAGATGGACGATGCCCTCATGCTGGTGCAGGAAGCCATGACGCTGTAGTCGAGCGATGCGTTTACCCGTGAGCTTTTTTGCTCCCCTTGATTGCTACCGCTAACACCTGGCCACTGCGTTCTGCGCGCAGCGCAGAACACCCGTATCGTAGCCATTCTTTTCAAGTACACTTGACTTGCTGTACGATGTCTGGCAAGCAGAAGTCTGTGTTTTTTGAGAGATGAACCTACAGGAGTAGACGTCATGACAAATCAGGAAGAAAAGAAAGACTGTCCGTGTACATATCCCGGTTGTCCGCGCCACGCCGATTGCGATGCCTGCAAATCATATCATCATTCGCAGGGACAGAAAACAACCTGCGAACGAGAGCAGACATCCTGAGAGAGGCATTATAATGCGTGTAGTCTTTATGGGATCTGCGGAGTTGTCCTGCTGGTGTCTGCGAGCACTGGTTGCGGATCCGCGTGTTGAGGTCGTTGCGGCAGTTACCCAACCGGACCGTCCGCGCGGGCGCAAGTTGCATCTTGCGCCCTGTGTGGCACGCAAGGAGGCGGAACGTGCCGGGATTCCGGTGTTGACGCCCGCCAACGTGAATGCCCCTGATTCCATAGCGGCCATAGCGACGCTACAGCCCGATGTGATTGTGACCGCGGCGTATGGCCAGATTCTGAAGCCGGCGTTGCTTGAGCTTCCGCCTATCGGGTGCATGAATGTGCATTTCTCGCTGTTGCCCTGTTATCGCGGTGCGGCCCCGATTCAATGGGCCATTGTGAATGGCGATACCGAGACCGGTGTGACAATCATGTTCATGGATGAGGGCATGGATACCGGTGATATTATTGAGCAGAAGATCGTGCCCATTACGCCGGATGATACGGCAGGAACATTGCATGACAAGTTGGCTGTCGCAGGCGGTGAGCTGTTGCCAGGTGTTTTGCACCGCATTGTGGCCGGTCAGATTGTGCGTACACCACAGGATGGACGGCAAGCCACGCTGGCGCGTAAACTGCGCAAGTCGGATGGTAGAATCGACTGGACCCTATCGTCTAATGCGCTCTACAATCGAATCCGTGGATTCAATCCCTGGCCGGGCTGTTTTACAACGGCATCCGGGCAGAAGAAGGGTAAGACGTTGCGCGTGTTTTCGGTAAGCATGGTAAACGATGTGCAGGGTGCTCCGGGTGAGATTGCGGCTGTGACGCATGAAGGACCGGTTGTGGCAACGGGTGAGGGTGGACTATGTCTGCTTGAGGTGCAACCCGAAGGCGGGCGGCGTATGAGTGGTGAGGCCTATTTGTGCGGACATGCCATGCAGGTTGGCGATCAGTTTGAGTGAGCATGGTTGTGGCATAGTCATGAGTGTCTGCTCACCCTTGCGGAGGCAGTTGGCGGGTGAGCGAGTGGTTATGTAAGATACGCCGTTTTCAGAGGCCCCGAGATGTTTTGTAGTGTCGCTTCTATGAGCTGATTTTTGCCAAAAGGCGTGCCGAGCGTAGCGAGGACGAGGAAGAATATGAGCAATGAAACAAAAATTGTTTCCGTAGACCTTGGTGAGCGATCCTATGATATTTCCATTGGGTCCGATGGTCCTGTGGGGGCTGTATTGTCCGGTCTGGATGTGAAGCGTGCGTTGATTGTTTCTGACTCCAATGTTGCGGCGTTGTATTTGCCGTGGTGCAGGAAAAAGCTTTCTGAAGCGGGGCTTGAAGTTTCTGAATGCGTCTTTCCGGCGGGTGAACCTTCCAAGTGTCTTGAGACGATGGCCATGCTGTATGATGCGGCCGTGTCAGCGCGTTTGGATCGTTCGTCGGTCGTGGTTGCCCTGGGCGGGGGAGTGGTGGGCGATGCTGCGGGTTTTCTTGCTGCGAGTTATTTGCGCGGGGTGCGCTTCGTGCAGGTGCCGACGACGTTGCTTGCTATGGTAGACAGCTCTGTGGGAGGCAAGACAGGCATCAACCTGCCTCAGGGTAAGAACCTGGTGGGTGCTTTCTATCAGCCGGTCGAAGTCGATATCAATCTCGACACGCTCGTGACCCTTCAAAATCGTGAGTACCGCGCCGGTCTGGCTGAGGTCGTTAAATATGGTGTGATCTGGGATGCGGATTTATTTGCATTACTGGAACAACGTACGGATGACCTGCTCAAGCAGGATCCGATGTTGCTGGCAGACGTGGTGGCGCGTTGTTGCGAGATCAAGGCCGAGGTCGTCTCGCAGGATGAGCGTGAAGGCGGATTGCGCGCAATTTTGAACTTTGGTCATACGCTGGGACATGCCCTGGAAAATATATTGGGCTATGGCGAATGGTTGCATGGCGAAGCCGTGTCGGCGGGTATGGTGTATGCGGCCGAGGTGTCTGTTGCGCAGCATGGTCTTACCAGGGTAGAAGCGGATCGGATTCACGACGTGTTGCAGGCGTTGCAATTGCCGGTTCAATGGCGCGGGCCGAATGGTGATGTGGCGTGGTCCTTGGTGTTGGATGCCATGGGTCGCGACAAGAAAACCATCGGCAGCGTATTGAAGTTTGTGCTGAGCGACAGGATCGGGCATGTGGACTTTGGTTGTGTGGTGGCGGAGGAGGCATTGGCGGAAGTCTTTTCCGGATAGCCGCAAAGTGCTTGCCCTCCCTTCCTGAAGAAGCAGGCGGATGAGCAGGCGGGTGTGGAAGCAGCGAAGAAACGGAGGCAGGTATGTCGGCGGTCAGTGAAACGATTGCGCGCGAGTACTTTGAGATGCTGGGTTATCTGGTCTGCCAGCCACGGAAGTACAGCGTGCCGGGGCGGCAAAAGAAAGCCTCCGAGGAAGTGGACCTGGTGGTTTTGAATACGGCGATTCGCAAACAGAAATTGCCGGGTGTGATGGTTTGGTCTACGGAAGATCTCGCAAGCGTAGCGCGGGCTGTGATTGCCGTGCGAGGGTGGCATACTGAGCGTTTCTATGCATCGACCTTTGAGCAGGCGCCCGATATTCTGCGTTTTGTCGAGGCCGACTCCTTGAAGTTTGCGGCGCAAATTCTGGGAACCGACGACATGGCAAAAGTTCTCTGTTTGCCGCGTTTACCTGCAGGTGGGGAGTTGAAAGATCAAACCATTGCGCTTTTGAAGGAAAAGGGCATTGATGGTGTGATTTCATTCCGGACCATGCTCGGCGAGCTGGTCTCGCGCGTTGAGACACAGAAGAACTATGAGAAATCCGATCTACTTCAGATCATCCGCCTGATGAAGAATTATGATCTGTTGCGCGATCCGCAGCTTGAGCTTTTCGGCAAGCAACGTCGGAAACGAACGTAAAAGAGCTTGTGCTTGTTTTTTAACTCCCCGCGAAACGGCAAAAAGATCAAAAAAAATACTCGCTATTTGTGATTTTTCCTGCAATTGTGCAGATGTGGTTGAAGTATGACCACGCCCGAACCGCATGTTGTGTCACAGTGCAGGAATCGGTCAAGGATGAAGATGATGGCACAACATAGAGGAGATATCCATGGATATCTACGTGGGCAACTTGCCTTACTCAGCCGGCGATAGTGAACTCGAAGAGCTGTTTGGACAGCACGGGGCGGTGACATCCGCACGGGTAATCGTCGACAAGTTCTCGGGTCAGTCCAAGGGTTTCGGCTTTGTCGAAATGCCTGACAAGGCTGAAGCCATTAAGGCAATCAGCGCAACCAACGAGCAGGACTTCATGGGCCGCAATTTGCGCGTCAATGAGTCCCAGCCTCGCCCTCCGCGTAGCGGTGGCGGCGGTGGCGGCGGTGGTGGCGGTTATCGTGGCGGTGGCGGTGGTGGCGGCGGCGGTGGCCGTGGCGGCGATCGTGGCGGCGGCGGAGGTCGCTGGTAGACCGTTGCTTTGTGCAAAGGTTTGACCTTTACGGTCGGGAGAGTTCGCTCTCCCGACCGTTTTTTTTTGCCATGCATCAGGGGGATTGGTTTCGGTCCGCACTGGCGGTGTGACTCGCGTTTGCAGCAGGTTGTTCATGAATAATGAATAATGCCGCGCTGGCAACTTGACCATTCCGCTATAATGAGTAATCATCCATCGGCAAATCAGAAATTGACAATCTATATACCCCGGTAGCTCATCTGGACAGAGCGCAAGATTCCTAATCTTGAGGTAGGAGGTTCGAGTCCTCTCCGGGGTACCATGAGCCACTTGCTGTAAGAATGATCGCGCTATCCTCATAAAGACGAATGAAACGACTGATCATATTAATTCCTGTACTGGTTATGTTGATTGGCTGTGCCCGCAAACCTACGATCAGCCCCATCACTCCCGATGCCACAATTCTCGCCTTTGGAGATAGCCTTACAGCCGGAACCGGTGCAGGGAAAAAGCATAGCTATCCCTCTGTCCTTGCTGAACTTCTCGGCTGCACCGTTATCAACGCCGGAAAACCGGGAGAAGTCACTGCGGACGCGGTTGCCCGCCTGAAGACCACAATGCGTGAACACGAACCCGATCTCGTTATTCTCTGCCACGGCGGCAATGACTTTCTTCAGAAGTACAGCGACAAACACGTCGCCCGAAACTTGGAGGCCATGATTCAACGTATTCAGAATAGCGGAGCCGACATTATTCTTGTCGGAGTCCCGCGCCCCGGACTCATCCTGCGCACCAGTCCCATCTACACCGATCTCGCTCGTAAATATGACCTGCCGTGTGACGCAAGAACCATCGCCGAGATGCTCTCAACTCCATCCCTCAAATCCGACCAGGTTCATCCCAACGCCAAAGGTTATCGCCACCTTGCTCATGCCATCCTGAATCTCATCTCCTACTCATCGAAGAACTAGCGCGCATTCTTCATGAATAATGCGCGCTAGGCATTTCCTCTTTCGAAATTATAGATCACGTTAAGTGCGGTTTTTGTGCA
>JADHWI010000045.1 GCA_016783565.1 Kiritimatiellia bacterium | reverse complement strand
CGAATGCTGTCACCCAATCTTCCCACTACACGTGCAACAACCTCCGCACCGACGCCACCATTGCAGGAGCCTGTATCAGCCACAAGAAGTCGTCCGGTCCGTTGTACAGATGCAAACACCGCATTCCAGTCTAACGGTGACAAGGTGCGGAGATCAACAACATCACACGAAACACCGTACTTCTGCAAGTAATCTGCGGCTCGCATGGCTTCAACGGTCATGTGAGACATTGCTATGATAGAAATGTCATCACCCGACCTTACTGTCGTCGCCACCCCCAATGGAACCCGATGGTCCCCCGCAGGCACGTCTCCTTGTGAGTTATGCAGCCAGCGGTGCTCAAGAAAAATGACGGGATCATTGTCAAAAATGCTCGAAAGAAGCAACCCTTTTGCATCGGCGGGTGTAGTGGGCATAACAACCTTTAACCCGGGGATGTGCGTAAACCATGCTTGCAAATTTTGTGAATGCGTGGGGCCTTGCCCCCATCCTCGCCCAATAATGAGGCGAATGGTGATAGGTACGCTCCCTTGGCCCCCAAACATGTAGCGCCATTTGGCAGCATTGTTCACCAGTTGATCCATCGCGAGAAGAAAGAAATCAAGGCGCTGATGGGTCACAACAGGGCGTATTCCATTAAGCGCTGCGCCAATAGCCACTCCCGTCATGGCATTTTCGGAACACGGCATATCAAAAACCCGTTGAGGACCAAAGCGATCCTGCAGGCCCAACGTTGTTCCAAATACACCTTTGGGGTCAGGAACACCCAAACCGTAGCAGATGACAGACGAATCCATTTCCAGAGCTTGTTCGAGCCCTTCGTTCACTGCTTGCGCATATGTTTGTGTTCTGGTCATTGGGTTCGTCCTACCGGGGCAAACAGTCCGTCAAATGCCTCCGACGAATCGGGAAATGATGATGCTTCAGCGTACTCGAATGCTTCATTCACCTCTTGCTGAATGGCTGCAGTCATCGCATCAATGTCCGCTTCATCGACAACGAGATCCTCCAACAGAGCATTCCTGAATAGAAAGACGGGATCCCTCGCGATCCACGACTGACTTTCCTCTTCCGTGCGATACCCGAGGTCGTTATCTATTTGCGGACCGCAATGCTCCCGCCAACGGTAGGTTGCAAATTCAAGAAGCACGGGGCCCTTCCCCTCCCGAATGGATTCAACAGCCTGGTGGGTCTTCTTATATACCTCAGCAGCGTCGTTCCCGTCGCCCGATTCAGCACGCATACCCATCTGGCGCACAAGACCACAGAGGGACCGATTCTCAGGTTGCCTCACATGGAGAGGAGAGTAAACAGAGTACAGATTATTCTCACATACGAAGAGAACGGGCAAATTCCGCAGCACGGCAAAGTTGACTGATTCATAGAATACACCCTCTTCGGTAGCGCCTTCTCCGAAGAAGATACAGCTTACCTGGTCCGTATTACGCAATTGAATCGACAATCCCAATCCCACCCCTACGGGAATCGTCCCCCCCACAATAGCCGTGCTGCCAATAAACCCCACAGCCCGATCCACCAAGTGCATAGAGCCGCCTTTACCACGGCAACATCCGGCAGCCTTCCCGTGAATCTCCGCCAGCATGGCCCTGAGATCGCCTCCTTTTCCAAGGTAGTGGCCGTGTGCGCGATGCCCGCTGACAGCAAAATCGTCGGGTCGTAGTGCAAAACCCACCGCCGCAGAAACGGCCTCTTGTCCCGTGCACAGATGTGTCGGACAGCGCATTTTCTGGTCTGCATATCGCACTGCAATCGTCTCTTCGGCACAGCGGATACGCATCATGCTGTGGAGAATAGCTCTCCGTGTCTCTGCTACGCTGTGCTGTATTTTAGTCACCATAATTGCTACTCACCCGAGAGATGGGTCGATCTCAATAACTATCCGCCCGGCTTCACCAGACGCTAATACCCCGAGGGCCAGATTGATATCATCCAAGGAAAAACGATGGGTCACAAGTGACTCCAACGGGAGCTTTCCGTCGCGGTACATTTGAGCATAGCGAGGGAAATCCCGGTCGGGATCAGTAGCTCCTCCCCAACTTCCCTCTATTCGTTTCCCGCTGATCAGTGAGTGCGGATCAAGTTTGATCGTCTCGCCGGCAGGCGGATGACTCGCAAACAAGCAAAGCCCACCACCTTTGCGTACGGATTCGAAGGCCTGCTCAATCGTCGATGTCCGTCCAGCAGCATCCGTGGAGAAATCAACCCCTTTGCCGTCTGTAATCGCAAAAATACCTTTAACGGGGTTATCGTTCAACGCGTTGAGGCCATGAGTCGACCCGAGCCGCTTCGCAAGAGTAAGCTTCTTCTCGTCAATATCCACAGCAATAATGGGGCTGCAACCACAGGCAGCGGCGGCGATGACCGCAGACATACCGATCCCGCCCACTCCGAACACGGCGATACTCTGACCTTGAATCGGCTTCATCGTATTGAGAACCAGTCCAGCCCCTGTCGGCACGGCACAGCCGAGCAGGCTGGCAAGATCCATAGGCATCCCCTCGGGCAAAACAACGCACCGGTTCTCCGACACGACCGACAACTCGCTAAACGTCGTGACTCCACCCGCATTGATTACCGTGTCACCTTTCTTGCACTGAACTCCGGAAACGTCCAGCCCTGCTCCCTTTATCCATGTCAGCACAACTCTGTCACCCGATTTTACCTTGGAAACACCAGCTCCCACATCCAAAACGACACCCGAACCCTCATGACCCAACATGTGCGGAAGATACTTGTCTTCGCCCCTGTTTCCTCGCACTTCCATTAACTGGCTCTGACAGACCCCACTGTATGCCAGTTTTACAAGAACCTGACCATATTGCAGCGAAGGCAATTCGATTCCGCATTCAACAACTAACGGACGCCCTGCCTCATATAGAACTGCGGCTCGTGTATTCATGCTTCTTTATCCAGTGATTCTAGCTCATCTTTCTGGGACTACACTATTGCATAAGACAGCCCCTAATAGTGAGCTACGGAATAAACCAGTAGTAGTCGCCCGTATAGCCAACACTGTCGAAGAAAGTCTTCCACTCATCAACATGCATAAAGGTCTTGGCTGTCAGATTCCAAGCCTCCATCAGCTCCTTTTCCTCGTCATTGCGGTAGGCGTCGACCGTGATAAAGCTGCCTCGCCTTGAGACACGCTCTATCTCACGGAGCGCTGTTGCGCACTCATCCCTAACCAGATTATGAATCGTATTGATTGAGATGACGACATCAAAGGATTTATCGGGAAAAGGCAAACTCTTAGCATTACCGACCTGCACATGTGGCTTCACGTCTTCCATTGTGTTTGCTATGCCGTATTCCGATATATCGATCCCCTTGACCGTAATTCCGGGGATGAGTTCCGCCATGTCGTGAATCATGAAGCCTTTCCCACTGCCTACATCGAGGACCGAACTCTCCGGGGTGAGCCCAAAGTGTTCCTGAAATGTTGGAATCACAGGCTGCCAGAAGCGAGGATTATAGCCAAAGCCACCATATCCATGCTTTCGATCACCATCGAAGAAATCCCTACCAAACTGGCGGGCTATAGCTCTATCCTCTTCAGTCTTCTCTGCTCCGCGTTCTTTGACCTTTCTTTGCGTCTTAGGATAGTTGACCAGCAAATCGATTTCTTTTCCCATGAACTTACACCTTTCGCTGTTTCTCGCTTATTTCTAGAGTTATATCGACATTGCCTTCTTCATAGTGCGAATGTTGTAACACCCGTCGGTATCCTGCAATTCACCAGAACGGTAGGCCGCAGCGATTTCTCGCATTGCATCGGCCACAGAATGTTGCGGCCGATACCCCGTATCCAAAAGCTTCTGCGAACTCAGGCGATAGGAGCGGGGATCATTTGATTCAGTTACAATAATTTCCGCCTCGGCGACCTCAACCGCCCGCTCCGCAATGGCCATGATAGTGATGTTCTCGAAGCCAGCGTTATAGATGCCTGATACGTTGTCGCCCTCTTTGAGAAAGTGAAGGTATACACCAACCAAATCCTCAATGTGGATATTCGGGCGCGTCTGTTTGCCCCCAAAGACCGTTATCTTTCCGCGTGCAAGAGCCTGCATAGTCAGCATGTTAACAGATAGGTCCAGACGCATCCGTGGAGAAAGACCACAGACGGTTGCAGGCCTGGCGATCTGAACCGTTATCTGGTCCTCGTAACTGAGCAGTACCCGCTCACTGACCATCTTGGTCTTGTTGTAGTCGCTGATGGGTACAAGGGAGAGATCCTCTGTCACTTGATCCTCTTCCTTCACCCCGTAGACGCTACCCGAACTGGCATAGATAAACTGCTTCACGCCGCACTCAATCGCGAGCTCAACCAATCCCATTGTGGCGAGAACATTGACTTCCCAGGAAAGCCCTGAATCAATCTCGGCACAAGGATCGTTGGCCACATTAGCCAGGTGGATGATAGCATCATGTCCTGCCATCGGAACATTCTCAGTATCGCGAACATCCCCTTTAACTACAGCAAGATTCTCATGCGTCGAAAGATAATTTCCGAACCACATGATATCATAAACCGTCACAGCGTGGCCTTCTTTCAGAAGTCTCTGGATCAAAACCGAACCAACATATCCACAACCACCGGTCACCAGTATTCTCATCTCTATGCCCTTTTCTCTCTCATCGTTTTAGCGTTTATGAACGTACTTCTGTGGCTGCTGTAGCAAGACACTAAGATTGTCCCGGACCCAACGAATGACTCGATTGATTCCCTGCTCAAGACTGATGTTCACAGACCAATCTAATTGTTCACATGCCAAAGTACAATCGAGCAGATAGGCGGAGTCCTTGCCAAGGCGCTCTCCAACGACCTCAACATGGTCTTCAAAACGGACCGCCATCTGATCGGCCACCAGCTCAACGAGTTCTCGGATCGAGATATTCCGGTCCGTGGCTAGATGAAAGACGTCACCAATCGCTCCCTTCTCGGCAGCCATTTGTGTTCCTCTCGACACATCATCTATATGGATAAAGGAGCGGACAGACGAGCCCCCCCCATGAAGCTGAAGTTTCTGATTCGTCAGGAAGCATAGTGCAGCACGAGGAATGATTCGGTAAAGCTGTTGGTGCTCTCCAAAAACGTTTGCGGCTCGAGTCGATACCACAGGGAATTCATACGCGTCTATGAATGACTTCAAGCTCATGTCCGCCGCAGCCCGGGATACGGCATAAGGCGTACTAGGATTCAACACAGCGTTTTCGTGCACAAGGCCAGAACATGATCCATAGACTTCTGGCGTCGAAATATGTACATAGCGTTTAAGCCAGTCACAGAAGCGAAGTCGATCGTGTAACATCACAGTGGCAACCGCATTGGTTTGAAACCAGTGTTCAGGATGATTCCAACTCTGCGCGACCATGCTTTGAGATGCATAATTGACGATGTAATCAGGCTGAAACTCGTTCAGCACATCCATCATCGCGTCCAAGTCTTGATTAAGGTCAAGCTGACAGAATCTAAAAATACCCGTGTCCACGCCTTTATAGGGAAGAAAAACAGGATGAATCTCGGCGGAACGACTCATCCCTATCACATCGTGCCCGCCCTTCAGCAGGTGGCTAATGAAACTGGATCCCGAAAAGGAGTTGCTTCCTATTACTGCATATCGACTCATGAACACTCGCTCTCTAAACGCTCAACATCGCCTCCGACCCCTTCAGAAATCGGCTCTTCTTTATATTTAGTGAATTTCCTACATATCTAACAGCCTCGGAACCTGCAAGCTGCCCCATGAAGGTCGCGGTCTTTATGGGCAGACCCGAACACGCCGCCAGCGAGGCAACTGAGCAGAATGCATCCCCAGCTCCAATCGTGTCAACAATGTTCACCTCGAAGGGGGGACACTGTACGGATTCCTCCCCCTCCCGCGCGCCGATGGTCTCGGTCCCACCACGCGTGAGCCATGCATATTGAGCTCCAAATGCTTTCCTTAGCTGCTGGAGCTCAGCAGAATAATCCATGGCCTTTCTCCCAACGGCCAACTTCATCTCGGTCTCATCAAGAGAAAACGAATCGGCTCGGTGGTACTGCCTGTTGATTAGATTAAACCCATGATTATTGGAGTTCGTCTGGCAGTTAAGGCTCAGAAATGGTGCTCTCTCTTGAACCAGCACACGGACCTCCTTCTCCATGACTCCATGGCCGAAATCCATGACCAAGACAAGGTCAACGTCGTCGATAAATTGGTTGATTCGATCAATGAGGTAGCGCTGAACATCTGGCCCTGGATGGGACTTGTTGATGTAATTCACAGAAAACAGCTTGCTGAGTTCCTTCCCTGCAGGTAATGGTTCAACGAAACGCTGTTTTACAATGGTTGTGAAATCAGGGATTCGAACTATTTCATCTTCGTTGGGGTGAACATGCTTAGCAATCTCATCTTCAACCCATGATTCTGTGCCCACTAGGCTGACGAGCTTGACATTCTCAGTGAACTCCCGGATATGCCGGAAGACGGCCAGCGCTCCCCCAGCTTGAGTATCTTCACGGAGAAAGCGTCCCGACAAAATTCGATTTTTGGAGGTCAAGCCCTGTACACTGACGGTAGAATAGCGATCAAAGATCGTATCTCCTACGATCAGAACACGCTTGTCTGATAACGCTTCGACAGCACGCCGGAAGCCATCTTTATCACATTCTTCGGCAACGGCTTTGCTGAAAGACTTAACATGCGGGGCATAGGCATCAAAATGCTGGTTCAGCAAGCGCGTTGAGCTGAACACCACGGAGCCGACATAGGCCATCTTACCGCCAAACCGTTCCACTGTCTTACGGTCATTGACAATATTCCCCGTAACATCCACCTCATCCCGGACGTATTCCTTGCCCTTACAGTAGACATCCGGTTTCACGCACTTGATCGCCTCAACGGCCGCAGGGAATGGGATCAGGACCACGTAATCAACGCACGCAAGAGCAGCAAGAGAACGAACACGAAGCTGATCATTGAATATTGGGCGTCCCGGCCCTTTGTTCACATGCTGCTCATCTGTAACGGTAACGACAAGGATATCCCCTAATGCCTTCGCCTCTTCAAAATGCACGATGTGACCTGGATGAATCAGATCAAACGTGCCATGGCACTGCACGATCCGTTTGCCCTTACTGCGGATCTCATCTATAATTTCTGGAGCTTTAATATAGCTCAGAATCTTACTATTCATAATCTCTCATCAATCACTAGTACTCTTAAGCGCCACCGACCAAAAAAACGATTAGCAGGTAGAATATCAGACAAAGCGTTCAACGACACTCACTTTCTTAAATCTCAGACCAAACTGAAATCAACTCTTCGTTGTGCTTTTCCAGCCATAAAACGAATCCGCAACTAAGTCTTGATAATGCATTACCGAGACAAAGAGCTTCAACCCAAACACCATGCACAAGCACTCACACCGATGGTTATCAGAACTCTTTCAACGTCCACTCAATTTTCACTCACGCACACCGGACGCGCTCGTCTACCGTAAGAACGATACAGTTCCACTACTAGACCGAGAACCATCAATGCTCTGGCCATGAGCATAATGTAAAGCAAAGTCAGCATACTATCCTTTGAGATAGAAAGTCGAAGTTCATTTTCGAAAATAGCAGGAAACACACGATTAAAGAAAGGCCAGCGCAGAATGATTAGAAACACAAGAATTTCGAGAAAGACTATTGGCAAGTAATACCTGAGATAAAGAAATCTTCGACACGCATTCTCATGTACGACATGACACTGAATAAGACAATCAACAGTAACAGCCAAACAAAGAGGCCCGACTAACCATGCATACGACTGGTAGGGCAACCAAGCGGACCGCAATCCAAGAAGCCAATGGCTGCAGCTACCAAAGAACACCGTCAGGAACACACCTATTGAGCAGACAACCAGTAAGGACTGAACATGCAACCGACTGGTCTTTTCTCCCTTCTCAAACAACTCGGAGACAAGGGGAAAAAGAAAAGGCAACATGGCGGGAGCCACCCACATCGGAATATTTCCAAACATCGCAGCCATGTAGAACCCTGCGGAATCGACACGGGGCAACCATTGACGCACCATCCAAGGCTCGCAAAGGCGATGAATATTCGTCATAATAACCATTAACCCCACAGGGGCTGCATAGCGAACCATCTGCGGAATCTCAGAACGATAACTGACTAGCTGCACCTCCGACCTGAGAGGGCGGCCCAAACCTCGCAAAAAGAGGGAAATTGTTGCGAGTCCAGCAGCAACCATGGCCAACAGATATCCCCGCAATTGTAGCCGTTCAAGCACAAGAAGAATGACTAGAAACCTAACAACAGGGCCTATGAAGCTGGACAGTGTAAGCCGATAAAACCGCCCGAGGCCCTGCATGACGGCTAGCAGAATAGGATTCCAGAAATTAATAATGGCCAACCCGCCAATAAGCCACAGAATTGCGGGATCCTCAATGCGAAGTCGTTTGTTAATGAAATCCTGAGCAAACAACAAAACGGCGAGCACAAACCCAAGAAACAGTAAAGAAACCCACAACAGATCCCTCAACATTTTCTTAATCTTGCCATCTTCTCCTTTTGTCTTAAAAACACTCAGATACTTCAACACCGCACCTAGACACGCCAGAAGTGGAAGAGCGACAAAAGAAGCCATCTTAGTGAGAGGCAATACGGCACCAAGGTCATCTCTGGAAATTACCGCTGGTACAATAAAGAGACCAACGATTAAATTCAATACATCGCCCAGTCGCGAACTCACAAACATCAAGGCCGTATGCCACCACAAAGGCCCTAATCGATCCCTCATCATGCACAATTTTCTCGAAAAGAAATTCATAAATAGAATTATGCCACGAGAGGGAACCCATTTGCCACGAAAAAGAATATGCACCTTTTAACAAAGCCACAATTCAACAGTTTAAACCTGATCAAACCTACAGAAAGAGAAGGAATGAACGTGCGTCAAGCCAACTAGCCAAGCTCTCGTTGCATCAAGGCTGAGGCGCGGGAATTATACGAAGCAGATAACGATCATAAAAGCGAACAATCCATCCGAACGGTGAATGCACCAACCGAAGGCGGACGAGGGCGAGGAGCATTTCGACGGAGGCTTCGGTGACGGCGAGTTTGGAGCCCTCGACGTCACGCCAGGTGGTCGGATATTCTGTAACTTGAGCTTTGCAACGACGAAACTGAAAAAGAAGATCAACGTCAAAGGCCCAGCGAGTGATACCTAGATGTGGCAGCACAGCCATGAGCGGACCTCGGCGGAACACCTTGGCTCCACATTGAGTATCCGTAAAACGTAGGCCAAATAGCATCTTTATGCAAATATTGAATATACGAGAGGTGACCTGACGAATGAAGGGTTGCTTCGGACTTACGTCTGATCCCTTTATCCAACGTGAAGCTATGGCACCATCCAACTTCTCGGTTTCAGCCTTCTCAACCAAGTCCTGAAATGCCTCGGGCGGTGTAGATCCATCAGCATCGACGAACCCAATCAGATCGCCTTCGGCAGCCTCAAAACCACCAATAAGTGCCCCACCCTTCCCGATTCGGCCTGGTTCGATAATGGAACGAAGCTGAGAATGTTCAGATTTGTATCCCGAAACAACGTCCTCGGTGGCATCGGTTGAGCCATTAATAACCGTAATAAATTCTACGTCATCGCCATAGCGCTCAGCGAAGAATGGCAGGTACGCATCAAGCATGGAGCCAATGCGTTGTTCTTCGTTACAGGCTGGTATGACAATAGATAATCGCATGGCAGGGATTGTTGCACGAGTAAGGGGAAGAGGGAAAGCAAAGAGTGACCGCGAATTGGACGAATTTTGCGAATTTGAGAGAAAATGGCTTTCGGGGAAGCGTTTTGCCGCGAGAAAGCACAAAAGGCACAAAAAAATCAGAAGTCGGAGGACGGAGGGCGGAGGACAGACAACTGACTACGGGTTACTTTATCGCCAGTTCTTTTTCCATTCCTCATACTCGGAAGGCCTTAGGCGAAAGCGAGCTATATTTCCTTCATGAAGACTGATTAGTTCTGTCTCAATTATCTCTATCAATTTGTTATGATCTGATTTTGCCAAGCTATCAGAGATGGCGTTCTTTATTGATGCAACTGCCTCGGTCTTAGTCATGCGCGCCTGCACAATCTCATACACGGTGCTTTTAATCAGCTCTCTATGCGTTAGGCGAAATGGATCAGGCTCCCCTAAAGACTGTCTTACAGCCGAGTAACGTGCACACGATCGCTTATATGCCCAGATAAATACATCTCGTAGATATTCAATGGAATTCAATTCATAAACGCCAAGCGTTCCCTTTATATAATCATCTTCAGGTACATCCACAAAGGAGAGCGGACAAAGATTATTCGTTATCAGAGGAATGTTGGCAGCAAAACGAGAAACTCGTTTGTTAACATCCTCAAATGGCTGAAGATACGGAAGATGAACCATAACAAAGAATGCCTGCTCGAAAGGGTCCTCTATTGCATCGGCTTTGTGCAGAATTGAATCAAAACACTCCTCAATCGTCTGTGGTACTTCAGATGGATGAAAGACTGAACCGCCTATCCTGACGCCCATAGTTCTTATCTTTCCACATGCAAGAGGATCCGGAAGCAAGTTATCCGAAAGAAGCGCATGCAGATTGCATATAGTATAGCGATTGAATCCAACCTGCGCCTCTTGGTCGCATAGCAGTTCAATTGCAGCTTTATGGTTTAAGATCATTTGTGCTTCATCGGCATTCTTGCCTTCTGCATTTTCTCCAAGCTCAATAAGGCGCTCCGTCTCCAGAAGGGAATATGTATTTCCTTCCAGACGGCTGGAATTCCACGATAGGTCTATCATTAGTCGGTTGTAGATCTTGAGGATATATGTTCCCGCTGGTTGATGGCCGTCGGATGCAGAGCCCAACTGAGAAAGCGTATTGCGAATATTCTTAGAAAGGTAAAAGGTTTGATTCGGTTCATAATCTCCCAGAAATGAAGAACTATATCCTACGGGGGTTCTTGTGTTGAGTGGCTCGGATACTTGCTTTTTGACTTCAAGCGCCTGATCCGAAAGAGGAATAGGCTTAAGGGCGCTTTTTGGCTCGCCTTCGGTTTCTTCTGACTCCGCCATTGGCACATGATAGCGCGTAGCAACACCCTTTCCGGTAGAAGTAATGCGGTCCTGGTCTATGAGTTTGGAAAGGTGATTCTGCAGGGTTCTTTTTGGCGGGGGCGTGTCGAGTGCAGATATTATTTCGCCTATTAGGGCGCCTTTGGGAAAGCCGGCAATTACACTTACCAGTGAATCGAAGTACTCTTTTTTCAATATTTTTGGCATAACGACAGAAACATAGCATTCAGGAGTCAGTCGCGCAAGAAAAGTCTCTTATATTGCTCGACTCCCGCTTGTGGCGCCATAAAAGGCGTTTATATTGCTCGACTAGCGTAAGTCACGCCAGATTAACAAACTAAAAACGAAAGGATATCACTATACAAATTGGACGAATTTGAGAGAACATGACTTTTGAAGAAGAGTTTTGCCGCGAAAAAGCACAAAAGGCGCAAGAAAGATCAGAGGTCGGAGGTCAGAAGTCGGCAGTCAGAGGACGGAGGTCGGAGGGCGGAGGGCACTGGAGAGTTATTTGTTATCGGTTGAATCGTTAGGCGGGGGAAAAGCGTGCGAGGGGAATGATGTCGGAGGGCGGGGGTCGGAAGTCGGAAGTCGGAGGACAGAAGATCGACAACTGACTACCGACTACGGGGACAAGATTATAGATACGTAAAGGGTACACCCAGCAAGTTCTCATCATACAACCGGGGAGCTGTGTCATTGTTGATGATTATGCCAAATGGACACCCTTGCTCTCGCACAAAGTCACGTATTCCTCGGCAATCACGCAAGTCGACCCGCTGTCCGCGCTTGATCTCGAAGGGAATCACCCCAAATCGCCCCTCACAAATGAGATCCACTTCGGCTCCTCCAGATGTGCGATAAAAACTGGCCTCGACAGACTCCCCGAGCACATTGAACTGCCTAATAATTTCTTCTATCACCAACCCCTCCCACGACAGCCCAACCTGCGGATGCCCCAGAAGCGCATCCAGATCCGGAATTCGCAACAGTTGATGCAATACCCCGGAATCACGCAAATAGCCTTTGGCATGCTTAACAATCCTTTTGGTAACATTTCGACCGTAAGCAGGAAGCTTACGCCATACGAAGGTGCCATGAGCAATGTCAAAGTAATCCCGAACCGTTGGCTGCGATACACCAAGAGCCCGCGATACTTGCGCAAGATTGATGACCTGACCGGATAACCCTCCCAGCATCTGCAAGAACAAACGATATCGAGCGTGATCAAGCCCCGGGAAAAGACGCATCACGTCCCGTTCCAAATACGTCCGTGCGTACTGATCCGCCCAACGACGCGCAAATATCGGATCGTCCGCAATCCATGGTTCGGGATATCCGCCGCGCAACCAGAAATCGTGAGCAAGCTCCAGCGATGCCCTGGGGCGGAGTTCACCACGCAACACATCCACATTCCTCTCACCACTGGATATCCCCTGAATCAGACCAGAAACCTGGCAATCGGTAAGCTCAGCCCACATTAATGGCGACATCTCGAGGATTGCGACACGTCCTGCAAGGGACTCAGAAACCGAACGAAGCAACTCTGGAGAACTCGAACCGGAAATAACATACCTCCCCTTCTGCGATCGGTCTGCGTCGATAGCAACCCGTAGCGCAGGAAATATGGCCGGCAACAACTGTGCTTCATCCAAAGCCACATGCGTGCTATTCAACCTGAAAAACAGGTCCGGATCGTTAGCAATGACCGCATAGTCACTACCTCTCTCTAAATCGAAATGCGTCCAGATTCCTGGCAGTGTGTGTAACAATGTTGTCTTACCACACTGTCGAGGACCCAGAACAGCCACACACGGAAATTGCGCTAAATACTCTTTCAGAATGCCTTCGTATAACCGTTTCATACCGTGCATATTAAAATGCTATGTTTATTTTTGCAAGGTATTAATCCGGAAGATTACTCAAAGAAAAAGCATAGACCATGAACAAGCAGACGGATAAAGAGGCAAACCATCAAATGCATTCTGTCGCATCGAGTCAAGCGACTTGCGTAAGTCTCTGCAACCCAACACTCCAGTACTCCCGCACTCCAACACTGGCGTCCCTATGGGATGCCAGTGACCATAGACTATGCCTTCGGCGTGGCAAGCCTTGAACCGCACAAAAGGGCTGGGCACAGGACTCCACGATCCATCACCCTCCCCTTCTCGTTGCACCACTTCCGTATTCTGCCCTCTGCTCAGCAACTTTTTGTGCGGAAGCAACAGGCACGCTATCCGCGTAAAGAACTTCGGGACAGATGTCCGCGCCATTATCCCATTGGATAGTGTCAAAGGCGACGTGAACCGACTTGAAAGCAAGTTCATCCTGCAGCTGCACAAAAACTCCACGTCCAAGATACGGAGTTACGTCGAAAACCCGCCTCTCCCCCCCCTCGTATGTCACAAGCAGCTTGTAATCCACCAAGGGCTCAACCGACTCAGTCTTTCGGTACATTGGACTCCTAAATTCCTACTTTAATGGATCTATCTTAAACGGCAACTCTCCCGCCTTGGCCAACTCCCAGTCAGCCAGCAAATCTTCTTTTCGCAACTCGACCCAAGCCAAGGCAAGCTTCGTCTGCTTTGATGGAAAATCCCCCTTCGTAATCTCAGCTTTCTCAATATCGATCACGGCTGTGTATCCCTGATAGTAAACATGCACATGCGGAGGCTCATGCTCACGCTGGCCGCAATACCTCCTGACGATGATCCCAAAAAATACACTGATAGTCGGCAATAGCAACTCTCCTTTTCTTCTCCTCTATTCGTAACACGAACAGAATGATTGCGAAAGAATGATTTTCGTTTTGCAACAGTCCCAAACAGTCCCGAGAAGTGTAAAATCGAAACTTGTGCCATTCGAAAGGATCGCAAGACAACACTCCATGGTGATCTTTTCTACTGACAGGTTGAGTTCGGTTCTCTATCTTGAGCGTTCAATCACGCTCAAAGCAATAGGGACAGAAGGGCACTATGATGAAGATCACGCTGATACTGCTGTTAACCGTGGCGATTATGCAAAGCGCAACAGCCGATGAGTTGTCTATTGAATCATTTGAAGGAACAGGTGCGCTTACTTTCAGTACGATCACAAACGGCGCGAAGTACAGCATAGAGTGGGCACCTTCCCCGGCTGGACCGTGGACAAACTTTTCCGCAGGAGCAGCAAGTCTCGACATCATCATTCCAACCAACAGCGGAGACATTACAGTAGCCGTCCCCATGTGCTACCGGGTGATCGCCACAACAACGAACCCTGAAGATGCTCTGGTCATCAATGAAGTGGACTATGATCAACCGAGTACGGACACCCAAGAGTTTATAGAAATTTACAACACCGGAAACTTTGCGGTGGACCTCACCTCATGCCGCCTGGAATTTGTGAATGGCCATGATGCAAGTGTCTACAGAACCATAGACCTGAGCACTGTGGGCACCCCTATCCCTGCGCACGGATTTCTAGTCGTCGGCAATACCTCTGTCGTCAACAACATCGAAGGCGCGATTACCATTCAGATTCCAGACGGCAGCATTCAGAATGGAGATCCAGACGGCATACGACTCGTGGAAGAGGATGGCACGTTCATCGATGGCATCGCCTACGAAGGCGCATTACCGGGCACCGGCGAGGGGTCTCCTGCAGCAGATGACGAGGACGCCCTCTCACTGCAGAGAGTCCCAAACGGCATTGACACCGATGATAACGCCACCGACTTCTCCCTGGCTACACCCACCCCGGGCTCATCAAACACGGTTCCGTAACGAAAATTGCAGATACGACAAATCTTCCGGCTGGACCTTGGCCTTGTTTTCCATTCTTTCATTTTCCCCCATCCAAACCTTGCCACAATTTGAGCAATATGCTTTCGTTATCTGCATGATTGCACCAAAAGACCCACAAGATAACCTGACGCTCGAAGACGCCGTTGATCAGTTTATATTGACGGCAACACACATGTTCTCCTCAGAGGAGGCTACAGAACACATCATCCCCCTGCTTCGCAACCCTCCCACATTCCCGGAGGAGGCGATTGAGGAAATCCTGGCTCTAAACCCGTGGCTGATCGAAAATTACGAAACATTCAACTACATACCCAAGAATATCTTCTTCCAGAATGCCGACTTCCTGATTTCCCCCACGGAAGAAGAGATACGAGATGGCATCCTGATCCCCGGTCACCGCTTCATGCCTTTTCTGTCACACGAGGTGCTTCCCGCTCATGCTACCCTAATATGCGCAAACGGCAACAAAGTTGACCGCCTGAACATCGAAAGACACCGCAATGACCTGTTCATCTATTTCACGTTCTTCGGTTTCGAAAATATGAATCGCTACTTCTTGACTGATCACGACGAAAACTGCGCCATTATGGAAGCCAGTCCGCACGATAACCCCATGGTTAAACTGACAGTATTCGACATGGCTGCTCTCTACGCAGAACATAACGTCACGCCTGGCGATGCATTCCGCTTGACCGTCAAGAACTGGAAGCAAGGACACTACACCTTGTCCTTCGTCTCAAAAATGGACCTTGCCAGCCAGCAGCATGAGTGCAGCAAATGGTGCAAAACGTTCGAGAAGAACCTCCAGGAAGTCATCAATTGGTGTGGCCCACACACGGATGTGAATGATCAATTTGCCACCGCTTTACTTACAAGTGATTTTCCGAAAACAAAAGCGCCGATCCACCTGGGCGGTTTCTACGGGCAATGCAAACACATCGAGTTGCAGCAAACGCCAGACGGAGTCATCCTGTGGCATCAGGGCGAGTCAGTCCGCGACGCATACTTGGACAGCATTGAAAATACGCCAGCCTCAGCAACGGGACGCAGAGATTCGCTGGACGCCATTCTCTCAGACATTGGACTATCACTTAACGAAAACGAAATCACCGCCTACATGCTGGACGCCCTGTCCTGCGGCCACACAGACTCCAACGTGGTCATGAAGCGATGCTTCGCCGGCCGTGATGCCACATATTTCACAGACGAGAATCAAGCGGATATATTTAATGATCTATTCATTACGCTATGGGAAAAACTGTCGGCAAATTACAATCCAAAACGCGACAAAGTATATGCGCCTGTTCGCTCCAGAATACTGGCAATCCTCGATGCACAACTGGGATGGCTGCGCGACTGCGACAAGAAGGGCCTTCTCCCTTCCGAACTACCGCAAGAACCCATGATGGAGCTTGCACATGCCTGCGCTATCCTTTCATCAACTCTTGGGCTACTGACCGACGGCAGCACGAAAGCAAGCGAGATTAAGGAACTGTCCAAAATCTTGCAACCTATGGAACAACGGTGCAAAGAGCTTCTAAACGAACTGTGCAATGAACCCTCCGAGCCATCAACAGCATCCAACAAGCGAAACACCCCGACACGCCACAAATTGCGCGTTATCGAAGGCGGAAAATCTACTAACAAGAACGAGGTAGCTGCATTCCAACTGCGTATCGATCTGAAAGGTATCCGTCCGCCCATCTGGCGCCGACTGCTCGTCTTGAGCACAACAACACTCGACGAACTTCACCATATCATCCAAGCCGCGATGGGATGGACAAACAGCCATCTTCACGAATTCGAGTGTGATGGCGAACGCTACAGCATACCAATGGATGATGACTTCGATTTTGATTCAGAGGATGAAACCGGAGTCCCTTTACAACAACTCATATGTAAAGAAGGGGACAAGCTCAACTACACGTATGACTTTGGCGACGGATGGGAACACTCTGTCAAACTGGAAAAGATACTCCCCATAGAAGATGGCGCTACATACCCGCGCTGCATAAAGGGAAAACGCGCCTGTCCGCCGGAAGACTGCGGCGGCCCATGGGGCTACGAAACCATGCTGAAAGCTCTGGAAGACCCCAAGAACCCTGATCATGCTATGTTCACAGACTGGATTGGGGATTCGTTCGACTCCAACGGTTTCGACCTGGAATTTACAAACTACAGAATCAAGATGCCGAAAGATCTTCCATTCTAACCAGAATACACGCAAAGTTTTGACAAAATGCCCCCGCAAGTCAGGAGTCTATGGTCTAAAGTCTAAAATCTTTGGTCTCTCCCTCCCCACCACTCTACGTCCAAATCGAGCGATCAAGGGAGCGATACTGAATAGCTTCGGAGATGTGATTGGCTTGGATATCGTCGCAATCGTCCATATCGGCGATGGTTCGGGAAACCTTGAGGATACGAGTATAAGCCCGGGCACTGAAATTAAGCTCGCTGATTGCCATCTTCAACAAATCCTGCGCCTCGCCCTTTAACTCGCAGTGTTTCTGCACTTCCTTAGCCCCCATCTCGGCATTGGAATGAATGCGCCCAGTCTTCTTGAAACGCTCACGCTGTACCGCCCTGCCCTGCTTGACCCGGCCACGAATAGCCTCCGATGGCTCGCCAGAACCCAACGCAGACAATTCCTGGTATTCAATGGTCGGCACTTCAACATGGATATCAATCCGATCCAGCAGCGGTCCCGATATCTTGTTACGATAATTCTGAATCTGACGATGCGAACAGCGGCAATCACGCTTGAGATCTCCATAGTACCCGCACGGACAAGGATTCATCGCCGCAACGAGCATGAACTTACAGGGAAAGGTCACCGTGGCCGCAGCGCGCGAAATGGTCACAGCACCGTCTTCCAACGGCTGACGCAACACCTCAAGAACATTGCGATGAAATTCCGGCAACTCATCAAGAAACAACACCCCGCGGTGCGCAAGACTAACCTCACCCGGCAACGGATGTGTTCCGCCCCCCAACAAACCTGCATCAGAAATCGTATGATGCGGGGCGCGAAACGGTCGCGCCGCCACTAACGCCGCATGCGCCTTGAGCGTACCGGCAATACTGTGAATCTTGGTCGTGTCCAATGCCTCATCCAATGTCATCCCGGGCAACACCGAAGAGATCCGCTTGGCCAACATGGATTTCCCCGTCCCTGGAGGACCCACCATGAGTACATTGTGCCCGCCACAGGCCGCAACTTCGAGGGCCCTTTTTGCCTGCTCTTGCCCTTTTACCTCGGAAAAGTCGTCCTGGTGATTCAAGCTTTCTGCATAGATATGATCCAGGTCCATCTGAAAAACAGCCACATCCTGCAGCCCCGACAAAAGATCAGCGGCCTCGCGTAGCGAACGCACAGGATACACATTCAACCCTTCCACCACCGCCGCCTCTTCAGCATTGTCCGCTGGAACAATCATGCCTTTGCGCCCTGATTCGCGCGCCGTCAAAGCAATAGGCAAAATCCCCCTAACCCGGCGCACTTCGCCGCTGAGCGCCAGTTCCCCTACAATAGTAAAATCATCAAGAATCTCCGACTGAATCTCACCCGATGACACCAGCATACCTATGGCAATGGGTAGATCGAAGCTCGGGCCTTCCTTTTTCTTGTCAGCCGGAGCGAGATTGATGGTCGTGCGACCGATATGCCCCTGAAAGCCGGAGTTGACAATCGCCGTGCCAACACGGTCCTTGCTCTCCTTCACCGCCACATCCGGCAACCCTACGATCACAGTCTGCGGATCACCATACGGCGCCGCATTAACTTCAATCTCAACAGAATACGCATCAACACCATAAACGGTGCCGGAAAATACAGTTGAAAGCATCCCTTTAGCCCTTCTTGAGAGTTGAACCCCGTTCTTTCCTATTCTCGAAGTCTATATAGTGGCACAAAGACGTCTATTCGTCCACATCTGCTGTCCAGCACCCACAAGCTATTCATAGACAAGAGACCGCAACAACTATTTACTCACCCGATTCAAATGTCAATCTTGACCGTCCTGGAGGATTCTGCGTTGTTATACCTCCATCACGGCCCTGCGGCCTCATAATCATAAAGTTCCAGCAGGCAATCACGAATATTACCCTCGTATCGAGCGTACAAGTCAGCAAGATCGACATCAGGCAGAACGTCAGGCTCAAGCAATTCGCAAACAAGCTCCCGCAGCAACTCCGGTGATGATCGATGGCAGTGCAGCAAGGGCAAATGAGGCTTGGTATGTGAGCTCGTGATGAAGAAAGGTAGATTACGAGCCAGCCAGCGCACTCGCCACCAGACGTGCAACGGAAGTTGTTCCGCACCATCAAGCAACAACGCCGTCTTCCTATCCATATCCGTAAGAAGCGAAAAGTCAGGACGACGGTGAGCGTCGTTCAATCGCACAACGCGCGGGACAAAACCTCGCTCGCGCAAGGCATCAGCCAGCTCGAGCAGCAGGGTGGTCTTGCCACTCCCTTTAGGCCCAACCAACGAACCCCGCCCATGCTGCCGATTAAGTCGTCGAAGTACACTCTCCACATCCACATCCGGATCCCTGAAGCGTAGCGCCTCAAGGCGTTTTGTTCGAAACGGATTATCATGAGCATGCATTGCCAACAGCCTGCTACTCCTCCACGTCCTCATCATTCAGAGATGCAAGATTGCATGCGACTCCATCCGGCCCCATAACAAACTCAACCATTTCGCTGTGCTTTCCCGCAATCGCCTCCACACCCCACGCCAAACTAATCAACTGGCCATTAAAGCTGTACGGCTCCACAGGTAACTCAAAACTAAAATCAAGAAGCTGCCGCTGCTTCGGATCAGCGACATCCATCTCCTCGACCACCTCAACATCTTCGCTGCCTCTTCCGCTAGTGCGCCAGAAGAGTCGAATGGCCGCTGAACCAGGTTTGTCATCCATCTCCCATCCGGCCTTACCCACAATGGTCTCACCAGGGGCAAACTGAGTCTTATCGAGCTGAACACGGATCAGATTACTCATGAGCACAGCTCCTTCGGCACGATATTAAGGGTATACGTCTCTTCGACATCCGGCCATTTCGGAACATCCCCGTGCACCTTAAGAGACCAGATGATCTTATTGTGTGCCGACTCAAAACTATGCATCGCATCCACCGGAATCGACAGACAGAACGAACCCTTTCGATTAATGCGAGAGTCGGCATCTTCAAAAAGCAAAGCACTGAAAAACGACTCGGTATCCGTACGGGTATCCGTGCCTCTGGTATAGGTTGCCTGCTCCTCGCCAACCAACATAACCGTCAGACACCGTAAACGCTGAACGTTCCCCGCGATGCGAAACCTAATATCTTCAGCAACACCCGGAGCAAGAATACACGGCGGGCTCTGAATCTCAATCCGCGGATTGAAAACACGCAGGATGTTGTACACCAAGGCGACAATCAACCCAATACCCACCGCCACGAAAATGGACATAAAGAGCGTTGTTCCTACCGGCTTGGCTCCACCCAGCCACTCCTTTACGACGTCCACAACAAAAACCGAAACGATGCCGTTCCAAAAGACCGCAAAACAGGCTACGCCCAGAATACGTCCAGCATGACCACTGGATGGTTTAAACACCGTCTCCAGTTCACTGGGATCCGTTGTATCAGATTGAAAAGATTTCGACTTACGCGCGCGCCTCCTTCTCCGCCTTGTGCCTGTCTTTCCCTTAAGAACAACAATCAGTATGGCAAACCCTGCAACTGAGAAGATCAGCGGTAATAGCCCGAAATAGAGCGTGGCACCAGCATTTCTCTGAACAACACTCTCCCATGGCTGTTCAGGATCAATAAACACTTGAAAACGATGCCCTTTTGGAAACTGCCGAACAACCTGCGCTTTACCCGAGCGACCACTGCTGGATCCACTCGTAAAACGAAATCGGTCGCCCTGCCAAGTCCGACCTCTATATTCGTATTCATAGGCAATATAAACACTGTAGGTTGTACTGTCGTCACCGCGATGCTCTCGCACATTGCTATCCAAAACCGTGGCATCCACAGCCATCCAGCGCTCTGCCTGCTGCTGAAGCTTTAACGGTTTAACAAAGGTAAAGTTCGTTACGCCCACCCCAATCGCAATAAAAAGCAAGCTAAACAGGGCGCCCGCAATCTTACCCGAACGCGCCGATGACGCCCCGGAAGTAGCCGACTTCTTTGCAAATGCCGTGGCTGCGCGCTGTCGTTTGGGCAGCCAGGAAAACAACACCATGCCATAACCGATCAACACGAAGATAGAACAGAACGCCGCAGGACCGATGATGATCCAGATCGACCCACTTCCCCGATGCAACACCGCATTCCGAGGAGAGGCTGGATCAACATAACAGGTGTGCTGACTGCCCTGGGCATAGGTCTTCAGCATGTGTTGCCGGGTCGCCACGTCATCAAACGTAGATCCCGAACCAAACTTCTCACTCCGGTACACTGTGTCGTCATAAATATAACGATAGCCAATCCCCAAACGATACCCATCATCCGTACTATGTACCTCAACGCG
>JADHWI010000077.1 GCA_016783565.1 Kiritimatiellia bacterium | reverse complement strand
TGTCGAGTTTGACCACGATCAGTTCGAATGAACCTTGCTCCCCATCGATTCGACCGCTGCGCACCGCGCACGAGAACATCCATAGAATGTCCCACAACCGTCCACTCTCATCCTGTTCCCCTTTCAGCGCTGGCGACACAACGACATATTGTTCGTAAACCGCTTGTGTCAGTGCGGTCGGAAACTTGATGCCAGCCTCCTTTGCTGTCTCACTCACGTCCACCAGAACGCCGTCTTCGATGGCCTGCTTACGTGTATACTGAAAGATCACCGGCCCGAAGATCTCCTCGGTTGTCTTCTCTACAGTTGTTTTCATCTTGGTTTCACCTCCATTACCTACCTCATTCAATTACAGAAAAGGCAGGCTCCGCTTCGAAGAGCCTGCCCTTTCCTTATCCACAGCATCGACGGCATTTCACGCATGCCTGTTGTTTGGGCCATGGGTTGACCGCTAGGTCCGTCGGACACGTACCCGGCAGCGATAGCCTCCGCCGCACGGTCTGATCGGGGAATACGACGAGTCCCTGCGGACACGCCACCGGCACTTCGTCCCCCCGCGTGTAGACCTGCTCGGGTGGTTTCTCTCCCATCGTGTAGTAGGACAGTCCGAAGCATGGAAAGTCCTCGCTGATTGCCAGCATCCCGCGCCAATTATCCCGGTCGCACGACAATAGCATTCGCAGGTTCGATGTTTGCCGAAGTACACCCAGGATCCCTGGATCACGACACCGCGTGTATGCCCAGAACATGGCTGTAGGAAACGCGTTACAGGTTGTCTGCCACGCTCCGGCGTAATCCACAGAGAAGAAATCTCCGCTCACATGAATACGGAAGACGCGAAAACTGACTCTTGCCAGCGACTCGATCAGCAATTCGGCCATTCCCTCAACCGAACCGGCCTTGAGAAGAGCTTCACAGTTCTTCTTGTATGCTTTCTGGGGAATCGCAAATTTCATTCTCCCCTTCTTCGCGTAGCATCCCTCAAAACAGGTCGGTGTTGCGTATGTGCATACTGACCTCGTTGCCGGCAGAGCGAAGCCATTCGTCTGCTCTGCCCATTCCTGCACCTTGCCTGCGGCTGATAGCCGGAGCGGCGCCTCTATGTACTTGATAACTGATCCGTTCATTGTGACCCCCAAAAACAGAAAGGGCGTCCCCATATGGGAACGCCCCTGCATTTCGCATTTGCCACGGCCGTCGATCAGACAGCCATTGGCTCACCACTATCGAGCCGCCCTATGCAGACACCGCTGCAAACCGGCTGCGGACTGTACGTGCCATCGCGATTCCGATGACACCAAAAGCGCCGGCATGCATGAGAGCAGACTCACACTCCCTCATGGTGGCGCCGGTAGTGACCACGTCATCCACAAGAATGACTGTCCTCCCGGTGATTTGTGCACCATGCTTTGCCACGTAGCATCCCAGCACGTTGCTCTGTCTCTCTTTAATGTTGGCGCAACGCCGCTGTTTCTTTGCTTTCGGGCGTGCCTGGACAAGCAGATCATCCAGTTCCGCCGATTTCGTATCACCAAGGTGCTCGAATATTGCTGTGGCCAGTTTCTTGGCCGTGCAATCTCGCTCCCTGACAACCTGCGGTCGTACGGGGCAGCAACCCGGTACATACGTCAGGACATAGTGCCTAACGGTGTCCAGCCAGCAGTCAAGGTGAGCGGCAAGCACTTGCCCCACATTCATGATGATCCACGCGTCGTGACGTTTCACCTGCAGGACCATCTGGCTCCATGACGAATTCCAGTGCTCAACCATCGAACACGGAATGTACGGGCCAAATGCGTATATTTTACCTGGATGGATGCATCCAGCGTCACTGGGATCAAGTGAGCATCCCATCATCAGTGATCTTCTGTTGTCTTGCATGATTGTTCCTCCAAACAACAAAGGGCAGCTCGGCCAAATTGACCGGCTGCCCATACTCTTATTACTAGCGGACCTCGCATCAGGGCCGTCCGTTGAAACCACATGCCGAGCACCTTGTCCGGTCACGGCACAGGGCACAGACCCTCTTGCGCTCAATATGGACCGTGAATCGCTCCACGATTTCGTTGAGGGCCCTTGTCATCGGCATCTCCGCTGCCCATGCAATCCGCCTCAACGTGCATGCGTTCTCTTGTGTTAATTCCGGCGTGTAAGCCATAGTTCACATCCTTTCCCGTTGCCTTTTCAGGGCACAAAAAAAGACAGCCGCTCCAGAAGGAGTGCTGCCTGCCAATGGGCAAACCGTCGCCCGTTATCTCATCTGTCTAATGGTCCCATTTTCCCGTAAACACCGCCCTGAGACCTTCCCAACTCATCTGTTCCGCATTGGGATTGTGCATCCGCAGGTGTGTGCGGATATCCGGCAGTTCGACTTCATCGCCGCACACATTGCAGACGACGTCTGCCCCGTTCCCCTCAACGTAAACAAGCGCCCCGCAAACGGGACACTCCCCTGATGGAACTTCTTCGCCGGGGACAATCCTGTCCATCAAGTCAGGAATCCCTGGAAAGGCGTTGCGGATCTCGATGACACCCGCGAACACCTTCCTGCATTTCGCGCATTTCAGACTCATTGCTTTCTCTCCCTATTGGTCCGCCATAGCCTTGTGCGAAGGCGGATTGCTTGCTGCTGTGAGCACTTGCTCGGCGGCTTCACCTGTAAGCCAGTTGAACCCGCAAGTGTGGCGTTCCGCATGGATGAGTCCGATAGCCTCTGCAACGCTTGGCAGCGGATCATCCGGTTTTGGCAACGGCCCGTACTTTATGTTCCTGGCTATTGCCAGAGCTGCGTTCACGGTCATGCTTTTCTCCCTTCATTACTGGGCATCTGTTTATGAGAAGTCACACAGGCCATCTTCGCGCATGCTGATGAAGGCCTTGTTGTTCTCAGTTGCTTTGGTTCCATCTGAACATCTGCCGATGATCACGTGATCCAGCAGCTTGATGTCCACGATCTTGGCAGCTTCGATGAGCTGTCTTGTGATCCGAACATCCTCCGCACTTGGCGTTGGATCTCCGGATGGGTGGTTGTGTATCAGCACAATGGCCGATGCACTTTCAATGATGGCCGGGCGCATGACCTCACGCGGATGGACCAGTGAGGCATCGACCAGACCAAGCGTGATCATGTGTCGGTTTGTCAGGTAGTTCTTTGCGTTGAGGCACAGGATCTGAAACGTCTCCTGCGCCAGGTGGCTCATATCCACGCAGATCTTGCACGCATCCTCTGGCGTCTTGACCCTTTCCCCCGTTGACTCTTTCACCAGTGGCAGTTGCATCATCGCAGTGGTGTAGTTCATGGCTGTTTCCTTTCTGTATCTGGACAAAAAAAGAGAGGGGTCATCCCGCAGGATCACCCCTCTCAAGAAGTCTAGTTCTCGCGTCTAGCGCGTAACTATGTTGAAGGACGCTGTGTTTACAACGACCTCAGTGCTGTACTTGGTTGCCCCGTCCGATTCGAACTTCGATGTGGCAACCCTTCCCTGGAACTCGACGAAGAGCCCCTTGCCCTTTGTGACAAGATGCTCTTCCAGAGATTCCGACGGATTGAAGATGACGCATGGTAGGAACTCGACACGTTCCTTCTGCGCTTCCTTGTCATATCCGTACTTGGCCGCGATCGTGAACTTGAGCGCCTTCTTCTCGGCACCATGTACGATCGCATCCTTTACCAGTCGTCCTGATCCTATGAATACATTCATTTTGTCTACCTCCGTTTCCTGTTTTGCTGTCTCTCATCCAAACGAATTCCGATCCTGGTTCTGTCTATCACCTCCTTTCTTTCTGTTTGTGGTGGCGCACCGAATGACACATGTCATCGATGTGGATTGCCTCTGCTTCCTTGTGATTTCGTCTCAGTTTCAAGGAGAAGGCTTTCGCTATGCGAAATGGTCCCCTCGTCGGAACCGTGTGATTCGGGTTTTGATCAACCACCGGGCTTGCCTGGGGCATGATTCAGTTAAGAATCTTCAACCCAAACTGTTGATGGATGACCGTCCGTTACATCTGGTAGGAATCTCTAAAGAGATCGTACGGCCGGGCGTACCGGTCGTTTCTGTAGGTCTCGATGAGGTGGTCCAACTTCATGTTGGCATCGGTGACGCTACGTGAGATCTCTTCAATTGAGTGTAATAGGTCGGTGAGTGTGGTCTTGTTAATCATTCTGGAGTAGTAAAACCACCGGTCCTATATAAACATTTCGGTGTTCCACAGTGCTTTGCCGCGAATTTCCCCGCCATCACCGAAACATTTAAGTACTTCGACTGTCTTACTACTCGATAGGCGTAACCGCCTGGAGGTATTTAGAATGATTGCTCGATATGGCTCTGACGAAATGAATGCACTCTACCGGAACTACATGCTCCAGTACTCTCTCGCCTACAAGAGAGCCGCTCCCTGCCGTGGTGTCTGCTTCTACGGCAGCTCAGCGCGATACAGGTCATTCTCTGGCAGAAATAGTGAAGGTGTGTTCAACTCAGACCATGCTGGCATGGTCTCCGGTGTGGATTTCCTCTGCGCCGATCTTGAGCCAGATCTCACTCGACTTCTTCGTGTCGATTGATATCAGTACGCGCTACTCTGGTTGTCAGTCGCTCGATCTCTTTCTCATAGTCGTTCGGTGTGATCAGCACCACACGGTTCACAGGGATATCCTCTTTGAGAATCGCCTTGCCTGTCACAGACTGGACCTGCCCGTCTATCGAGAAACTCACAACCTTGCTATAGCCTGCCGTCAGGTCTTTTCTGATGTTCTCTATGCCACGTGATCCGGTCTCTACTTCGACGGCGATCTTGTACTCGTTCTTCTCTGCATGAACATCCACATGACGGCCATTCCCAATCGCCCGCTCTTCGTCTGCTTTCCAGCCGTTCTTCCTCAGAAGATCCCTCAGCTTTCTTTTCCAGTACTGATGAACGATGCCGCCCTCTCGACTGGGTACCTGTTGAACTCCTTGACGTTCCAGTGATTTCTTCATTTCAGGAGTCGGCTCAAGCAATACTAGCTTGCCGCATCGGATCGAGACAGGCGCCAACTGGAGCACCCCCTTCCTAATCAGATCTAGCCTAGCGGCGTTACCACGTCGCCTGCTGATTTTCAGGCGACTGTAACGGCCT
>JADHWI010000010.1 GCA_016783565.1 Kiritimatiellia bacterium | reverse complement strand
GCCGGAAGGCGTGAAGATCAAGGAACTGCGAATAGTGAACATCTTCCCGAAGGCAACGCCTAAGGTTAATGATCCCAATGTCGGCTGTGCTAATCAGACGCTTACTCGCGGTGTACTCGGAACAGTACCTGTTGAGGATGACGGAAGCGTGCATTTCAAAATGCCTACCGGTGTATCTGTCTACTTCCAGGCGCTTGATGAAAGCGGCATGGCTGTACAGACAATGAGATCAAGCACATACGTGCATCCTGGGGAAACACTGGCCTGTATTGGATGTCATGAACGAAAGCAATCAGCACCACAAATGAATAGGAAACTTCCCACGGCTATGAAGCGTGCTCCCTCTGAGATAAAGCCGGAAGCCGAGGGATCATACCCGCTCTCTTTTCCAAGGCTGGTCCAGCCTGTGCTCGACAAGAAATGCGTTGAATGTCACGAAAAGAACCGCGACAAGAAAGCACCGAGCCTGCGTGGTGATAAATTTAGCGGGAAACATCGTTGGTCAGAGGCATACCAGACTCTTAGCCGCAAGGCCTGGAAAAAGCACGGAGGAAATGGTGGATATCACACATATTCTGTCCCTGGTAAAGTTGGGGCACGGGAGTCCAAGCTCTATAAACATCTCACGAAGAAAGGCGGACATCATGATCTCGAGCTCACACCAGAGGAAATGCGAAGAATCACGCTGTGGATGGACTGCAACAGCAACTTCTACGGAGCATATCTTGAAACAGAGAAACAGGCTAAGGGTGAAATTGTTAAGCCTAAGTTTGGTCTGCCGCCGTGGATAGACTTTGAGAAGCTGGTCAGGTGAGGTCAGTGAGATTACAGCATTCTGGAAAGATAGAGACCAGAAGAAAGAAAACAGATGAGATTCAGGCAGAACAGGATCGTTGTCGCGGATCATGTAAGACTTCCGAGTCAGAAAGCATGGAGTAACGTTATGAAGAAGCTGAGTCTAATTATTGTTGTGATGCTTTCGGCACTTTTCTGCGCGACACCTGCGGTGCAGGCACTCGAACTGTCACCAATGTTTGCTGATAACATGGTCCTCCAGAGAGAAAAGGCCGTCCCCGTCTGGGGTTGGGCAAAATCTGGATCCGAGGTTGCCGTCACCTTTGCAGGGAAGACCGTCAAAGCCAAGGCAGACAGCAAAGGCTACTGGTATGCAAAACTCAAGCCGATGAAGGCAAACAAACAGCCGCAAACCATGAGCATCGAAGGCGATGGCGAAAAGAAGGCGATCAATAATGTACTCGTTGGCGAAGTCTGGTTCTGCTCCGGGCAGTCGAATATGGAGTTCACCGTTGGTCCGACCAAGGACATTATTGGCGGTACTCTGATGCCGGCACATATTGACCCTGAAAAGCTCCCGGTCATTCGGCATATCAAGATCAAACGCCAGGGAGCAAAGACGCTGGACAGAAAAGCACCAACGTATGGAGGGTGGAAGGTTTGCAATAAAGAGAATATCGACCATTTCACCGCGGTTGGTTTCTTCTTCGCCGAGCGTCTCGTGAAAGAAATCAATGTACCTGTTGGATTGGTTGAAGCCACCTGGGGCGGCTTCAATATAGAGCCCTTTATACCTGTCGAAGGCTACGACGTGATGAAGAACTACGATGAAAAATGGGACCCGGGCCCCAAAAATTATTCAGATCTGTACAATGGAATGGTTGCGACCGTCATTCCTTACGCTATCCGCGGAACGATCTGGTATCAGGGAGAGTCGAATATCCACGAAGGGGAAGTCTATTTCTATAAGATGAAGGCGTTGATTGAAGGTTGGCGGAAGGTGTGGGGCCAGCCGCCTTCGCCAGGCTCCGGCGTGCCATGGGGCGAATTTCCGTTCTATTACTGTCAACTCTCGAGCTACGGAAACTGGACGTCCCCAGCAGGTGGTGAAGGCTGGGCACTACCTCGCGAAGCACAGCGTCTAGCTCTCGCCATTAAGAACACCGGAATGGCTGTCCTGTGCGACATTGGAAACAAGAAGGATGTCCATCCGAAAAACAAATTTGATGCCGGCAACCGACTGGCGCTTTGGGCACTCGCCAAAGATTATGGAAAGAAAGACCTGGTCTATTCCGGCCCGCTTTACAAGTCGGTCGAGTTCAAAGACGGAAAAGCGATTGTCTCGTTCGATCACGCCAAAGGCCTCAAAGCAGCTAAAAAGAAAAGTCCGCAGGATATGGGCGACCCGCTGCCTGCCGGCAGGCTCCAGGGCTTTTCAATCGCTGGTCCGAACAAACATTTCCACTGGGCGGACGCGAAAATTGATGGCGACAAAGTCATTGTCTCCTCTGGAAGGGTCAAGAATCCCGCTGCCGTGCGGTATATCTACAACACAACCGTTCACCAGGGTAACCTTTACAACGGTGCCAACCTGCCTGCGTCTCCGTTCATCACTGATAACGACTGGAAGTGCGTGACCGAGGTAAACAAGGCTGCGGCAAAGCTTAAAGCCGCAGACGCGGAAATGCGTGAATTCACAAGCAAAAAAGGTACGAAGATCAACGCAAAACTTCTCAAGTTCAAAGGCGGAAAAGTCTACCTGGTCACTGAAGCCGGCAAGAATATTGAGATCCGTCTCACCGCACTGAGCAAGGAAGACGTGGAATATATAAAACGCTTTGAATGAGAGGGCTCTGATCCACGCCCTGGGCCGTTACTCCGGCGTGGCGCTCGATGACTCCAGCATTGATGACGTGTTGGCAGCGTTTGGCACCACCTCGTCCGCAACTGCGGGCGGTGATCTGTGGGTCTACAAGACGGCCGCCGAGTTGGGCGCAGGGACCACGCTTGGGACCAGCGGCGGCACAGCGGGCGTCGATGCGTATGTGGTTCTCGACACCAGCGGCAATGGCATGCAGATAGGAGCGTCAGCGTCCGAAGGCACGGTCTTCAGATTTCGGTAGGCCGTAGCCAATTACCCAAATACCCGAATAGCCCAGCCAGAGGGTGGTCCATCTGTGGCCGTTGAAGAACGCAAAATTCACATCCGGGATCATCAACCCAATGTTGCTTCGCCTGTCCTGCTTGTCCGCCATTTCGAGCTGCAACGGTTTTACCGTATCGGAACCTCACAGAAGGTCAGCGCTGCGATGTTGTTTGAGCCCCAGATGATCGCTTCTTCCTGCCTCCACTTGCCGCCCTTGATGTAGGTCAACTTTTTCGCCGTGGAGGGGCCAGCCAGTTTTAACGTGATGATTTTTCCGGTGCCGCCAAGAGCAGTCAGCTCGGCGGCGACGCCATCAAGATAAAACCGCCCAGCGATTCCGTTGTTCCATTTCACGTTCTGATCGAAGGTCAGTTCGATTTCGTCTCTCTTGGCACTGGTGTACGAGACGCTCTGGATATTCGGCGCAGTGACGGACATCTTCGATTGCACGCCGTAGTTGTGCTGGTTCACCAGTGGGAACAGCTGCTGTGCCATCACCGTATAGCCCTCGGGCAAATAGTGGCAGCTGGCGCCGGGTCGGATGCCGAGCGTCGACATGACGCTCATGTTTGAGAATTGCCTGGGAATCATCCGCTGGACGTTGCGCAGTCGGTCGTTGTGCAGGGGCACGTTGCCGCATGCCCCTGGCCAAATCTGGTGGATGTAGTAGTGCTGAATGTTTGGATAGTCCTCTTTCCATGCGGCGGTCATTTGGATGAAGTACTCCTGATGTTTCACCCAGCCGAAGGTGCCCGTTGGCCCGGACGCCCCTTGGTCGGCCTCTCCCTGGTGCCAGAGTACGCCGCGAATTCCGTGCGTCAGTTTCGCCTGCCGCAAGCGCCACAGCAACCTGCCGTAAATGCTGGTCACGTCCGTTGGCTCATCCTCGTTGCGCAGGTGCTGGTCAACCCGCGTACCGCCCTGGGCACCGTTGATGATGAAGATCGGCACCTCATGTTCCTCAATCAGCATCTTGCCGAGTTCGACCCCCCAATAACCAATCTGCAGGTGGTGATGGTTCTTGCCGCCGTTAAACGACATGGCGTTGCCCCAGACCACGTCTCGTGCTTTCTCTTTGTTCGTCGTCGGCGTGCCGAAGCTGCGCAGCCAGTCGCTGCGATACGGATGCACGACACGCTTATCGGTCCACGCCTCGGCATTTGATTGACCCTGGATGATGAAGGCGTCGCCGCACACCAGGTTCGTCGCCGTATGGATAACGGTCTCGGTGCGGCCGCGTTTGGAGCCGAACTCGATCCGGTATTTAACCAGTCCCGCCTTCAGCTTGGTGGAGAGTGCGTATGTCTTGTCGGCGCGAATGCGTTGCTTGTCGGTATCGACGAGCTTGTCCCCCGCATAGAGCTTGAGAAAAACCGAATCCGCCGCCTCTTCGAGCTTGCCGTTGTAATGGAGGGTCGCCTGACTGTTGGTGCCGCGGGCGTAGAACTGGTTGTTCATCGGCTTCTCGGTGGGCCCAGCCGTGCGCTCGATCCAGTCGTCACGCTTGGGCTCTTTTACGGGAATGGTTACGGTCTGTGACACAGCATCGCCACCATTGTCGAGTGCCAGCGCTACGGTCAAGAGACCGCTGTTCTGCGCCCGCTTCAGGATCAGTTTGTCGCCCTCGGTCTTGCTGATTGTGGCCATGCCGGAGACTGTCCATGACGGGGTCAATTTGTCCGCGCCGGCGGTTTTCATCGCCGCGCGGTTCAAAAGAGTCGGTACCAACACAAGCTCGTCACGCCCGTTCCATTTCCTCGGCACCTTGATCGTGTAGACAGGGTCGGGGATGGCCTCCTGGATGGTAATTGCGACTGACTTTGTCTTCGTCTCGGAGGCGAACACGGCCTTGAACTGCAGTATTACCGTTTTGTCAGCGGCGACGCGGCCGGCCTCAAAAGTGTAGGTGAAGCGGTCAACCGCCAGGATCCGCTGGCTGTTCCCATCCTTCAGTACCCAGAACGTCTTTCGGGCGCTCCCGGCCTTGGCCGACAGCGTCACAGACGTGCCTTCTTTCATGGTCATCGCCGATTCCGAGACGGAGAACTCACTTCCCTCCTGGACCAGCGGCCCAACCAGTGTCTGCAACGGCTTCTGATTCTCAAAACACAGCTTCATCCACGCCGCCGAGCGGGCCGCCGACTCAAAACGTACCTCGTCCAGGGCCCCGTTGAACGGGCCGCGCCCGTGGCCGTGGTCACCCAGGTCGACCGGCGTCGACTCCGGCGTCAGCAGGGTGCCGAGCTTTGTCACCTCGTTGGCGCGGTTGTCGATCGTCTTTTGCAGAACGCCATCGACATAGAAGCGCACCATGTTCTGCGAAATACTCAGGGCGACATGGCTCCATTCGTTGCGCGGCAGAATCGTGGCGCATCTCGGATCGAAGCCATACAGGTGAAAGCGCGGCTGACCCCTGCCGGTCATGGTCATGTAGGACAGGCCCATGTTCGGCTTCTGCGGGCGTTTGGGTTCACCCCATCCGCCGATACTGGCCGAGGCCCAGTTGCGGCCCTCGAAGCTGGTCGGATAAACCCACGCCGACATACTTCGGTCCTCGTTGCCCGACGGCATGCACGTCACCCGTCGATCCGATGTGCTGTTCGGTGGACGGATAACCAGGTGTTTATTGACGCCGAACTCCTGCCCATCGCCGATGACACCGGTGGCGTTGACGGTTGCTTTCCCGGATATGTCGACTCCGTCCAGATTGTTGGCGGTAGCATCCTCCAGATTGTCTCCCAGATGCCATACGCCAGCGTACCCTTCGTCGGTCACGAACACCTTCTCGCCGTCGCTCTCGTCGGTTGCCTTACTGTTACCCCAGTGCATGGTGATGGCCTGCTGTGCATTGCCCCTGATCGTTGGGACACGCACCCAGACGCTGGCCATGCCGGCGGTCGCCTGCCATTGTTCGATCTGATACGCCAGCGCTGAACCGTCCGCATCCGTGAAACGAATGTCCTGGCCATGCGCCTGTGCCTGCGTGAAGTCGAAGAAGTCCTTGTCCAGCCGTACGAGCAGTGGGAAATTGTTCTCCTCAGCCGCCGCCGGAAGGGCCGCACCGTCCGCCGTCGTGATGATGTAGAAGGCGCCGGAATACCGCCAGTCAGACATGCTCGCCGCCGCACTATCGGTCCCGACAAAGGCAAAGCTGATGCAGACCAGCACCAGCAGAATGGATAGATATCTCGTCATGCAATTCCCTCCTGTGAATGGATTCTATTCATAATAGCGGCCAATCTCAAGGCTGAGCAACAAGATACGGTCTTTAGAATCGGAGGTGTGGTGATTGCTAATTTAACGGATGACCCTTCAGTCCCCCTAGCGCGCATGTTGCATGAGCAGCAAGGCAGCTCGATGCCTACCTCTGGGCCTATACGCCAAGTTCCTGCAATAACTGATCGAGCTTTGAGGTGGTATGTGGGATAAGCTCCACGCCGGGCAGAGCACGGAAGTCGCTAAAACGCCACTCCAGGCCTGCTTTCTCCAGTGCTTCGATGACCCCCTGCTCGAACACCCGGCGCAGGATCGAAGCCTGTGCCAGCTCACTCTCTTCCGTCCGCACCGCGTGGTCGAGCACGGTCATGATGCATTCAAGGGCGCCGAAGAGCTGAGACCAGCTGATCCAGGAGAGAGCAACGTCTTTCTCGATCAGGAGCTTGCACCAGTGTTCGGCCTCGATCCGGTAGACAGTGTGACGACCGTCTTTGCGTACATCGAGCAGTCCAGAGTCGGCCATTTCGCGCGTCGCCTTGATGATCGTAGTGGGCTCGTAGCCGCAGGCCCGCGCCATGGCACGGGGTGTACCTGACGCGTTCAACATCAGGTAGAGCAGGATCTCGCAACGGGCGTTCACACCCAGCAGCGCACGCAAACGCAACAGGATGGCCGCCGGATTACGCGAGTCGAACGTTCCCGCTACCCCGCGCGAGTCATACCGGTCCCGGACGAGTCCCCAGTTGAGGAATCGCGAATCCGGCTCTCCAACCACCGGTAGGGGCTTGCCCCCGGAAAGATAAAAGAGGGGCTCCTCACCGGGCTCGCGCTCAAAACGACTGGCCAGGCGCTTCCATTTAGGAGCGCTCTCGGAGTCGGCGGTCGTCTGCACGACGGCGTGAAATACCCGTTCACCGGAAAAGGCGCCGGAGCCGAGCATCCGCCGCACACGCGTGACACCGACGTAGCGGCCGTTGTGCTCCATCCATTCAATCATGGCATCAAACAACCTGGCGTCCTGGCGCGCCACCGTGCAGGAAAAGAGCAGCAGCGCATCAGGGTCAACAGGCGATCCCTTCCATGAGGCCCCATAGCCGTGTACGCCCAGCGCAGCCCACTGCCGCCAGATAAGGTCGAGCATTCGTTTGTGCAGATCTTCGTTAAACGCGTTCAGCAGCATCATGATACTCCAGTTGTTCAAGCATACTCTTCAACATCATCGCGAAGCCTTCGGATGGATCATGTGTCTTGGCCCACTGTGCCGCAGCAACGAGTTCCTCCGTGGTCGGGGCGAGCTTCCTTAGATCGTCAACGTGATACCCGCCCCGATCGACGGCGGCGTATAACTTCAGATGAATCTGGTCGTAGCGGCTGATGAAATGAATCGTGAGCCTATCCCCGAAAGTCTTCGATGTCAGGCGTTCCGGCAATCCCTCCGGCAAACCGAATTGATAGAGCCCGCCGGGTCCTCTTCTCGGTCCGTTGTTCAACCACCACTCAGGCAGACCCAGATCTCGGGCCACCTCGGAACAGGCCGCCAGAAGTGCTTCGGGTAGCGGGTCGGGCGAGACGAGCGACCCGTTCCGAATCAAGGCCGCCACGTCCACATCCTTCGTCGTACGCGGGACCGCTCCAGTGAGAATCAGAGCCGAGCCGCCGCATACCACCAATTCAAAGGGCCCGGAACCGTTTTGTCGCAGGCGGATACCCAGCGATTCCAAGGCAGTCTCTAGGGCTTCTTGTGTAAGGTTTTTGCTCATTGCGATCCTGTAGTATTCATAATGAGTACTACATTGCATTCTATTCGTCAAGCCCGAGACACGCCGAAGAAAACGCTGACAGCCTTCGGTCCCCCCAACCCACATGACTATTGGAGCAGAATAATCAATGGCGGGGAGAAGCTCTCGTTTGATAAAGACAACCGCCCGGTCATCAACTATCACAAGAACGACAAGAACGGAAACATGCAGCTATATGCCGCACGTTTCGAGGACGGCAAGTGGGTCCGGCGTCAGCTCACTAAATGGAACAAGCCGGTAAAATTCAGCGGCCGCGGCAGCATGCCGTTTATTGGAATCAGAAACAGCGTGCCCACAAAAGTGGAGCCTGGTGTGTTTACAATGACCTACCGCCATAAAGACTACGGCAGAGGCAGACTGGTTATTGACGAAAAGACTCTTCTGCCAATTGACAAGAAAGTAACCGTGCCGAAGGAATATCCTAAGGAACTGAATAAGGTAAAAAGTGATTTTGAAGGCATGGGCATCAGGCGCGCAGGCGATATCGGCCTATCGAAGCCGAATGACGTAATATACATTCTCCAGTGGGAAACTCTGGGAAGCAACTACGACCGCCCCCGCAAGGGAAAACTCCCCGCCCCCAGCGCCCTCGAGCTTATTGAAATAGAGCAAGAGGTATGGGAGTAATATTGCGGCGACCAATTCCGTAACAAGTAATTTGTTCTTTATTTCCTCTTTTTTGTTGTTACAAGATAAGGATTCTGCTAGTTTGTGGTGTGAAAAAATCATTATCCAAACTGGCTCCGTATGAGGATGAGATTCGGAATCTACGCGAGCAGGCGGTAGGTTTCAGGGATATTGCAGCTATTTTAGGCAAGAAATACGACCTGCCTATATCGCATAATTCCGTTTATTCATTTCTCAAGAACAGGGATCGTGTAACAAAGAAACCTGTACTTTTCTACGAAGGACTGCCTGACGACATCCTTTCATCTTTGCTGAAGCAGATATCTGCCCTTTGGACTCACGACTCCACCGCTATAGAAGGAAATACCCTCACTCTTGGAGAAACGGTTAAACTACTGGAGCTGGGACTGACAATCAGCGGGAAGTCACTTAAGGACCATGAAGAAGTATATGGGCATGCCAAAGCTATTGATCTCATCTATGAGTTAATGAAGAAAGATAAAATAGATATTGAAGATCTGTTCGACCTGCACCGTTGCGTAATGCAGAAAAGCGCCATCGATACCATGCGCCCCATTGGAAACTGGAAACGTGAGTTTAACGGAACCACGGGTGTACATAATGGTAATCCGGTATATATGGAATATGCATCCCCATCGGATACGCCGAAGTTAATGGCACGCTGGATAAAGGAATTCAACCGAAAACAAAATACCGCCAGCTCTCATATGAAAGCTATCAATGTTTATTCGTGGACTCACCTCAGCTTCGTGCGAATTCATCCGTTCTTTGACGGCAACGGACGTATTGCAAGACTGATAGCCAACCTTCCCCTGCTGCGCTGTGGTCAGGCCCCTATTCTCATCTCAAACAGAAGACGGGCTGAATACATTGATATGCTATGGGAGTATCAAAATGCTGTCGGAAAGATTTCAGCCAATGACCGCCTGCTCCCGCCACATGAAGCAATATCCCGCTTTAAGAAAATGTTAAAATCAGAATGGCGTGAAACAATAGAAATGATTGAGAAAGCACGCAAACAAGCACTGCAACAACGAAAGAACACATGAAAAAACTAACATTACCAATCGCAGTACTTCTCCTCACTCAGGTTTACGCAACTGCTGCAGATAGCCCTCCTGTGATGAGCTTGTCGAAGCCCAACATCGTCTGGCTGACTACTGAAGACAACTCGGCCTGCTGGTATCGGCTCTATAACCAGGAACAGGGTGCGCCGATGCCGAATATTGAGCGGCTGGCAGAGAACGGCCTGGTTTTCAATAATGCTTATTCATGCGCGCCTGTCTGCTCAGCGGCACGAAGCACGATCATCTCCGGGCTTTACGGGCCTCGGACCGGCGCCCATTTTCACCGAAAACAAGTACCTGCAAAATTACCCGAAGGTTTAAAGATGTTCCCCGCCTACCTGCGCAAGGCCGGCTACTACACCTCCAACAACAGCAAAACGGATTACAACTACAATTTAAATACCAGGGAGGGTTGGAATGAGAGTTCAGGGAGAGCCACCTACCGGAAACGCAAGCCCGGCCAGCCTTTCTTTCATGTTCAGAACTACGGCACAACACATGAAGGCCAGTTGTTCGGTGGCTCTAAAGGCGATAAACACATAATTGATCCGGAAAACATCAAGCCTTTCCCCTATCACCCCGACACCCCGCTTATGCGCAAAAAGTACGCTCAGTACTTGAGCATGAACAACAAGGTTGATGCGCAGATGGGAAGATTTATCAAACAACTGGAAGCCGACGGATTGCTTGATGACACATTCATCTTTCACTACGGCGATCACGGCGGTGTTCTTCCGGGCTCTAAAGGCTATGCCCACAATGACGGCCTGCAGGTGGCAATGGTAGTCTACGTTCCGAAAAACTTTAAACACCTTGCTCCTGCTGAAAACGGGACACGGGTTGACGGCTTTGTTGAGTTTGTAGACCTCTCCGCAACGGTATTGAACCTGGCAGGAGTTGAAATCCCAAAAGAGATCGACGGCAAACCGTTTCTCGGGAAAGGCGTTGAACTGAAGGAACTAAACAGCCGTGACACGACTTTTGGCTATGCTGACCGCTTTGACGAGAAATACGATCAAGTCCGTTTTCTGCGCAAAGGGAAATACACCTACTGGCGCAATTACCAGCCATTCAATTTCGATGGCCTGCACAATTTCTACCGATATAAACAGGTAGCTTTTGGTGAGTGGCGTGATATGGCCCGGGCAGGCAAACTCAACGAGGCCCAATCGGCATTCTACAACGCACGTCCGGCGGAACAACTGTATGATCTGGAGAAGGATCCACACGAAGTCAACAACCTCGCCGATGACCCGGATTTCGCTAAAGTACTCGTTGAATTGCGAACAGAGCTGAATAAACGTGTTCGTTCTCTGCCTGATCTCAGTTTCTTCCCTGAATCACAACTCGCCAAAGAGAGCAAGGGAAACATGTACACAATGGGAGTGAAGAACAAGGAGCGCATCTCGCGACTGGCGGATATCGCCGATCTGCAGCTCAAACCATTTGCTGAAGCAAAACCGGGTATTAAAAAAGCTTTGAACTCCGCCGACCAACTGGATCGTTATTGGGGACTGATCGTCTGTAGTTCTTTTGGGAAAGAAGCATCCGCTTTTTACGACAAAGCCAAAGAGCTCGGCGAAAAGGATACTGACCGACTGGTTCGCACACGCGCGGCGGAATTTCTCGGCCTGACAGGCGCGGCTGATCCTAAGCCGATTCTTCTCAGTGCCCTCGAAGGCTGTAAGGACGCAATTGAAGTCAATCTGATCCTCAACAGCGTCGTTCTATTGCGGGATGGTGCAGGCATGAAACTTGACCCGGAAACGGTTAAGAAAGCATCATGGTCAAAGCTGGGCGGCCTGGTACCGCGCCGGATTGAGTATTTAAGAAAGAAATGAACTTTATGAAACATAGACACAAGCAGGCACTAAGACTTCTTCTGAGTATGCTGTATTTTTCGGCATCAACTCTTTTCGCAGCATCAGGAAAATTGATCGTCCAGATCGGCGCAGGAGACGGCCGTGAGACTGTTGAACTGGCAGGAGAAAACAATGTGGTCCATGCCTTGGACAGCAATCTCGCCAATATTGAAACCGCCCGCAAATATATCCAGAGTAAAGGCCTCTACGGCCGGGTCAGTGTCGAACACTGGACAGGAGAAGAGCTGCCTTACATCGACAATTTAGTAAATCAAATCGTCGTGTCGGATACAGGGCATCGAGTATCGCGCGATGAAATCGAACGTGTACTTGCTCCTCGTGGTGTGTTTAGAGATCAGTCTGATTCGTCTGAGAGCCAGTTCACCAAACCGGTTCCTGCCGGCATGGACTCCTGGCCCCACTGGCTCTACGGCCCCCACAACAATGCTGTCTCCAAAGATCAGCTAGTCGGCGTTTCCCGTAACATGCAGTGGATTGCTGAGCCGAAGTGGGAAAGAAATCACAATCTCTTACCAAGTGTTACGGTTATGATTTCCTGCGACGGACGTATTTACAGCATAGAAGACCGGGCACCTATCGGAATTGAAGGCCCCCATGGCCACTGGGTACTCTCTGCAAGGGACGCGTTCAACGGCCTGCAGCTCTGGACAATACCCATGCCTAAATGGGGTTCAGAGTCATGGGGCAAAATCCGCACCGGCATCGCCATGCGCTTCAAGAACCCCACCCAGGTCTACCGTCGGCTGGTCGCCAATGGCGACAAGGTCTATGTTACGCTTGGTTTCGCAGCACCTCTCACAGAGATCGATGGTGCTACCGGCAAGATCCTTCAGACCTATAAAGGAACCGAGAAGACAGCAGCGATTCTTTATGACGACGGTGTAATCTATCTCTCGCAGAACACGTCACTCACCGAGCCCGGGAAGAACATTCTGGCGCTTGACCCCAAAAGCGGCAAGATCCTGTGGGAACATACAGGTGTAACCGGTGTAGTCTCGCGGGGAGATGAGCTGAAGAAATACTCCGACATCTGTCTGACAATAGGATCAGATAAGCTCTTCTTCCTGGACCGGGGCGAAATCGTTGCACTGGACAAGAAGACGGGCAATAAGAGTTGGACCACCCCTCGCCCGCCCGTAAAAGATATCTTTGGGCACAGCAAGTACAACTATGTAAACCTCTGCACACTGGTCTACCACAAAGGCGGAGTCTTTCTGGCCCAGATCCCTTCCAGCGCAAGCAATTTGAACCAATGGCAGAAAAAGCAGATGCATATCGTCGTGCTCGAAGAAAGTTCCGGCAAGGAGCGCTGGAAGACCATGGGAACTTCGATATCACATTTTACTCCAGCTGATCTATTTATTCACCACGGGATGGTATGGACCCTTAATGAAAAGAGTGACGTATTGAAAGGCCTCGATATCCAGACAGGCGAAACAAAGAAGGAATACAAGATCCCCGAACTGCAGGTGGGTCACCATCACCGCTGTTACCGCAACAAGGGGACGGAAAACTTCTATCTCTACGGAGAGGAGGGTATTGAGTACATCAACTTCAAGACCGGTGAGATAGATGTAATCCACTGGCTGCGCGGTGCCTGTGCCTATGGGATAATGCCGGCCAACGGCTGCATCTACCTTCCAGGCCACAGCTGCGGCTGTCACGCCGATACACTTCTGGGCGGATTTATGGCATTGAACAGCAATGAAAGCACACTGAAGCTCACACCGGACGAAGAGAGGCTCACAAAAGGTTCGGCGTATGAAAAAGCTCAACGCCCGTCTCCCGACACCCAACCTCCAGCTTCCAAAGAGTGGAGCAGCTACCGTCATGATAATATGCGGAGCGGGGCTACAACTGCAGATATTCCTGACAAGATCTCAAAAAAATGGACGACGACCCTTCAGGGTAAACTTACGGCCCCTGTCGTTGCGCGCGGTTTACTCTTCTGTGCTTCCACCGACAAGTACCAGTTGCACGCGCTGGATGCTGACACTGGCGATATCAAATGGACATACTTTGCCAGCGGGCCCATCGATTCCCCACCCTCCCATGACAAGGGTCGGCTATTCTTCGGCACACGTACGGGATATGTGATCTGTCTTGACGCAATATCTGGAAAGCTCGCCTGGAAATTCAAGGCGGCGCCTGTGGATCAGCGGCTCGGAGCCTATGATCGCGTTGAGTCGGCATGGCCGGTGCATGGAAGTGTATTGGTTCAGCAATCCAAGGTCTATGTCGTGGCTGGGCGCTCCATGCATTTAAACACGGGGCTGTACACCTATGTACTGGATGCGGCTACTGGAAAGATACTGCATAAAGGCAACCTGCAGGCTGACACTGACCCCAAGGGTGAGAATAAAGGTGCCGTCATGCCGGATATTCTTGTCTCTAAAGACAATTCGATTTTCATGCGAAAAATGGCGTTCGATAAGGATTTTAAGTCAATAAGAGACAGCAAGGGCGGCTATCTGCGGGCAAGAGGCGGATTCCTTGACGACTCCTGGCTCAACAATGTCTATTGGGAGCTGAACTCCGCTACTGCTCAGATAATGGCATTTGATAATAACCGCACCTATGGCGTCACAGGCCTCAGGCGCCTCGCATGGAAATCGGCAAGCCATGACACCCATAAGCTTGGTTCCGGATACAATCTGTTTGCCTACGATCTTCCAGCAACAGGCAACAAAAAAACGAACCCCGCAAAAAAGAGAAAGAAATCAACCAGACGTGCCTGGACCACAAAGATTCCAATTCGAGCTCAGGCAATGATCCTGGACAAGGACAGCATATATCTGGCCGGCGCAACAGATAAAGCAAGTCTCTGGACGACAGCCGACGAAAAGAAACTCGGACAACTGCTGATCCACTCCAAAGAAACTGGCGAGGAGACAGGCAGACACGACATAGACTCAGCACCTGTCCTCGACGGCCTTGCTGCCGCCAACGGAAAGATTTATCTCGTCCTCAAGAATGGAACCATCAGCTGTTATGGTGAGTAAATAAAAAAAGAGCGCCAAGAAAGCGAAGGGGACGGGAGTCATTTTGATCGGTCAGATCCGACTGATCAGACGGATGGGCTGTGCCTGCAAATGGCCTTGAGACCGCCATCGTACCGCAATTCCGCACTCTTCCCTATTCCTGCCTTAAAATTGGCCGTTATACCCTTGGAAATCTTCCTTTGAGCACATAGTATTTGAACATTAAGCGACTTTAATGGCTAATTGAGGGTAATGAGATTGACGAGGCTAAAAGCAATTTCCTATCAGCTTTTAAACAGACGTAAATATCATCTGGAGAACATGTGAATCTTGCAGCAAAGAACTTGCTAACCTTTGCCAAACTCGACGACCAGATTACAAGAACAAGATATGGGAAAGCCAATGACTATGAACAGACAACTATTTGAGAACCACATAGGAGTAATAATATTAACCCTTTGCCTTTCATTACTACCTTCAAGCTTTGGAGAAGAAAAGAAGACCGTGACCCTCCGGGGAGAGGCCGGAACTGCAGAGAATCATATAAGCGATAGGCTGGATACATACCCGTTCACCTCTCTTGCATGGTTAAGGGCAGATCTTACCGGAGAGAAAGTTTCAAATTCTGATAACAACTGGAAAAGTAAGCATAACCGGCCCTTTAAAAACTTCTCAGGTGATATATCCGGTCGATATATCGAAATCATGTCAATCGCCGGCAGAAAATCCTCAGAGATGCCTGCCCTTCTCAGGGATCTGATTGATGAAGCCTTAAAGAATCAGAGGAAGGGCGGATATTTTTGTGCCTCCGGAGAAGTGGATTGGAATAAAGCTCTGGACAAGAAGCTGGGTCCGAAAACTTTTCACCCGGCATTGTGGGGTAACGCCCGCATGCTGTGCGGCCTGATCGAAGCGTATCGATCTTACAAGGATCCAGCAGTACTTTCAGCCCTTAAGAAGCTTGGTGATTTCTACGTTACTACTGTCCCGATGTTTGCCGACCCCTCCCGAAAATCTGAATATGTCCGGCCCGGAGAGTATTTTTCCAACTATGTCATCTGTTACTTTCCCGCCATGGAGGGGTTGGTCAAACTTCACTTGCTTACTGGTGAGAAGAAGTACCTTGATACTGCTGTGACCATGGCAAAGTTTTTCGAGCAATTCGATCGTCTACCCATTGATCACACTCACGGAATGCTATGCAATCACGTAGGCATCCTCCTCCTGTATAAAACATTGAAGGATCAATACTATCTGGATCGTGCGGAAACGCGTTGGCGTGAGCTTGTGGAAGGCGGTTATATTCAAGCACCAGGCGGCCCATTGGAGAAGTGCCACACCTTCTATAAAAGGGATGAAGGCTGTGCTCTAACCGACTGGTTTCGCCTGAATTTAGAACTTGCTGAAATCACCGGCAAATCAAAGTACTGGGCTATGGCTGAACGAGTCTTTCATAACCATTTCCTTCAGAACCAAGCCCTGGAAGGCGGTCATGGTCATCGCAGCATGATCGGTGACAAAGCAGGACTGATTGGGTTTGGTTCAAAGATAACAGAATCAACATGGTGTTGTATTTACCACGGCAAATTGGCCTTCCCGATTCTGGAGGAATTCCTTTGCACCCATAACAAGAAAACACTCACCTGCAATTTCTCACTCGATTACACCTACTCTACCGATGACTATAAAATTGTATCCACAATATTGCCCGCTATAAACGAAAGTGAAATTCATCGCCAGCACATTCAAATTGTACGTGGGGGCAAGAAGCACATTCGTGTGAGAATTCCTCATTGGGCCTCATCCGTCAGCGCCGTCGATGCCGAGGGGCAACCTCTGTCAACAAGCCTTCAAGATAGTTTTTGTTCCGTGACAAAGAATACAACCGACGCTACTTTTATCTACACAGGAGGTGTCTTTGCGGAAGACAGACGTTGCGTAAGACTACCGAAAGGTTCAGCGCCGGAGAATCCCTACACCCTTTGGTATGGCCCCAAGCTACTTGTAAAAGAAGGGAATCCTCCTCCCTCACCGACGTGGCCTTTAAACATCAAAGACCTGAAAAAGTTGGGGTTTGTTCCCTTGTCCTCGGAGACACGATCCAAGACGGTCTATTTTGTTATTTCTAATAAAAATGATTATTGATTGAAATATTTAATAGCTTAATTGTGTCTAATACTAATTGAGTCGGACCACGACAAGTGATTGCAGGTCATAAGGATAAGGGGTGATTTGAGGTGTTGCCGGGCAAAGGGTTGCTATGGTCCGACCCACATAAAAAAGCCCACCTGAATAGGCGGGCTTTGAATTTTTAAATGGTGGCGGGTCTTGGACTCGAACCAAGGAACTCAGAGAGAGTAGATTTACAGTCTACCGCAATTGCCACTATGCGAACCCGCCATTTAAGTTTTCAAATCAGTATATCGTATAAGCTGTCGCGGTACAATCAGATTTACAATCTGCCCCGTTGACCACTTGAGTACCCCGCCGAACTCTTCTCTGCCTGCAAAACGTCAGTCCTGTTAACACTTCCGTTCCTCAAACAGCGCCGCATTCTGACGAAGGAACGGCTGTCGAGCAAGCACAAAATATCACGCCTAGGAACAGGCTCTATTGTAACTGTTTGTGCGCCTAGAATCACTGACTCCGACGGCCGAGACGCCCGCAGAATGACTATCTACCTTCAACCGCCACTTGGGGAGGCACCAATGTGAACGGTTTAGTGATCCGTTCTTCGAGTTCCTTCTGTCGGTGGGCGAGTTTGACATTCCGCTCGCGAAATGACTCTTCGACGAAGTCAAGATATGGCTCCATGCCGAGACGAGGTGGGAGCGGCTCCGGTCGACGCGTTTTCATGGCTGCCTCAGGCCCTCCACCTGTTTGTGAATGAGTTCATAGATCTCTGCCGAGCCGAATCTCTCGCACAGGGGGCGAATGTCCGCCTGCAGATCCAAATCGTTGATGACGGTTAAGAAGGCGATGTCGGGGAGATCCTTGCCCATTCGCCTGGCGGTGCTCTGGGTCAGCGAGAAAACCTTCATCGCCAGCAAATCCCTGAGTACTGGGACCTGCAATACGCAACCCCGGACGCGGATCTCGACGGCATTCGCGAGTAGCTTCTGCATGGTTTCCGCGTCGACTTTTAGAAAATCTACTCGAGGCTCGGCATCACCAGAGCTGAAGAAAACGACGTTATCCAGTACCGAAACATTCGTGAAGCCGGCTTCTGTCATGACTCGCCGGGTCGCGTTCACCTGATCCGCAACAATCATGAAGTCCACATCCAGCGTGTTCCGGCTATACCCGTAATGGTTCACCGCAAAACCGCCAATGAGCAGACAGTCCACGCCTGCCGCAGGAAGATCGCGGGATGCAATGGATAGGATTCTGCTGAAGCCAGTCACAAGCTGATGTTAGCGCGTAAGTGGATCGCGTTCAACGCCCAAATCGGAGTCCTCTGGGCGTCCTCTGGGCGTGGGCATCCAATAGGAGTTTGCTTTTCCAGGACCCCGGACAACGACGTTATCGGCGGCGGCGCGGGGAGCCATTATATCAATTTCGTATCCGGCAATGCGGGGCAGTTGTCGTTTTACGGAGCGGCGAGGAGCTACTTCTGACTAGTATCTACCGTTGACGGATAACCGATTAGCGCCCTCAGCGCTTTGATGTGATCCTGATAAACACCCCGCGGTGTCGTCTTGTGCTTCTTGCACAAAGCGGCTGCATTACCCACGGCTACGCCCATCTGGCCGCAGGTGTTCATCACGCGCGGTCCGCCCAGTCCAATGTGCGAGCAACTGAAACATCGCCCGGCCATCATCAGGTTCTCGAGATTGCGGGAATAGAGACAACGGAACGGTATTCTGTATCGAGGTACTTTCATAAACAGTGCCTCCGACAGAAAATCCGGTCGTTTCGCTGACTTAATGTTAATCTGATAGTGAACATCAATGCTACGCACTTCTTCAACCACAGCGTCTGGATAATCGCGCCCCTCAGTGGCATCACGCATCGTATAGATGTAGTCTCCCATCAGTCGCCGTGATTCGCGCTTCCCACTGATGTAGCTCACGAAGTCGAGTTGATAAGCCGCATTCTTCTCGTTGCGGCGCGCATTGGAAAACGAACCATAAATCGCACGCAGCATGTGGTCGCGAATTGCCTCTGCGTCCTCGATCTGGTGCAGTGTGTTATTGCTGTACTCCCATTGCCATTCGCCTTTGACGGCAGCATGCTTTCCTGCCACCGCCGTGGCCCAGGGCACAGGAGGAAAGGGCACGGGTTTTTCAACCCGCTTCGCATACCACAACAAAGAAGACCCCATCACCCGATTGTCGGGCGTCTCGGGCGACCACAGATCGCCATGCTTCGTCCAGCCCTCGTCAAACTCCTTCGATGCCTCGCGACCGTAACGATGATCTGCGCCGGCCCAGAAACCGATCCATCCGTCGCCCGTTGAGTCAACAAACACAGGCGCGGGAAAGCGAGCCTCGCGACCGGACTCAGTATGTCGCGCCAGCACACTCTTGATGCGCTTCCCATCCATCTCAACGCCGTAGGCACGCCATTTGAGAAACAGCTCTACGTTCTTGGCGGCCTCCATATTCAAATGCCGTTTGATCTCATCGCGCAGTGACTGGGGAGACCCGTTCGGATAGTGCGCAGTATTGATCTGACGAAGAATATCACTGGACTTTCCTGTGATGCCAAGTGTGTGTACGCGCACCTCGCTACTGGCGTTGCCACCCAGCACGGGTCGATCATGAATCAGGGCCACCTTGATGCCCTGCTTATCCGCCGCCAGAGCGGCGGCGCAACCGGCAATGCCGCCACCCACCACGACCAGATCGTACTCACCCGCCGCAGAAGGCATGGATGGCGTGCCTTTAAGTTTGCGGCGCCAGGTGCGCAGTGCCTCCAGTTCATTCGGCGGCATGAACGTGAGATCCGACGTCAGAAAAATCGCGTCGCAGCGTCCATCGAAACCAGTGAGATCATGAAGCGTCAGCGTAAGGTCGCCGGTCTTCAACGAGATAGTTCCGCCATCCTGCCAGGCCCAACCCGTCTCCGTGCCGAACTCGGGCTCAAGCGCTGTTTCATTCAGCAACACGCGGAAGCGACCCGGAGCATCCCAGTCTCCCGGTGCCCAGTCCTTCGTTCGCACCCACACGCGATAGGTTGCCTGCTTCGGGATGCGAACCACCGCAACAGCATCTGCCACAGGGCGGCCAAGACCGTGCGCCATTAAATATGGTGATCCCATCGACTCGGTGAACTGCTGATCAACAACCCACCCACCCTTCTCTGCAAAACTCTCTGCCTCAACCAGGATCTCTGACATAGCACTGTCGCAGACAACACACGCAGCCAAAACCGCCATAAACCATTTCATTCTACTTCTCCGTTCTATTTCTCTGAGGGCACAACGATGCCACGCATAATGATGTTCTGACAGAATAAAAAGATAAGAAACGTGGGGATAGCGGCAATGATGAGAGATGCATACATAACCGCCTGTCCGCTGCGCTGCTGAAGCTGATAGAGCCACACCATCAGGGTCCACATCTTCTCGTCCTGGCACACAACGAAAGCAAACATGAAATTGGAGTACGCCAGGGTAAAAGCCTGTAGCCCGATAACTGCCAGAATGGGCTTCGATAGCGCCATGGTGAGCTGCCAGAAAATGGTCCATTCGCTCGCACCGTCAAGCTGCGCGCTTTCGTACAACTCGCGCGGCTGCGAGTCAAAGAAACCTTTAAGCAGAAAGATAGCGTAGCCATTGGCCATGCCGGGCAGAACCAGCGCTGCAAAGGTATTGAGAAGACCGAGCTTGCGCAACATGAGGAAGTTGGGAATCTGCGTGACCATGGGAGGAAACGCCATCGTGCACATCAGAAAGAGCAGGATCTTATAACTCGAAGGCATCCGGTACCGACTCATGGCATAGGCTGCCAGCGGATTGATCGTCAGCGCCAGCAATATTGCCAGCGAACAATAAATCACCGTGTTCAGAATGCCCCGCCCATGCAGGAGAAGATACTCCGCCACGGCCTTGTAATTGCGCGACACAAACTCCCAGCGCAAATCTTTCTTGTTCCGAAAATACCAGGCATAGTGCACAGCTTCCTGCGGAGGCGCAAGACGGTCAAACCTCCCCTGCCCTGAAAGCGGACCAGCAGCCACAGATTCCGAACCGTTGATCGCAGACCTCATAATGCCGAGCGTACCGTACTTCTCACGCAACCAATCACGGAACATGAACTCAACGCTATGGATGCGAAGATATTCCGACGGGAGCTTGAACTCCTCGCCCGTCTCCGGATCGCGCCAACCCGCGAGGAACGCCTCCCAGTCGCTGACCCGCATCCCGAAAGCAGGCGGTTCTTCCACCAGCGGAACCTGATCAAACGTCGCATAGTCCGCCCCGTAATTTTTGTTTAGATTATCCAGCGTCCCATGCTTGGCTCTAAGAAAGGCGCGATAAGACGGCGCAGCACCATCAGAGGCGCGTATCCACACCATGGCAAGCGTGCTGCGAACAAAGTCTTCCCAGTCCTGCTGTTCCTTAAGCGATCCATCGACCGGAAACACTCGCGAAAGATGTACGTCGTCATATGTCGCATAGTCCGTGCTGTGTGCCTGATTGTATTCCTCAATGCGCAGCGAATATTGCGGCTTCAAAAAACGCTTCTTGTAGAACCCTTCCACCGATGCATACACACGCATACCTGTTGGCACGGATGCCTGGTACGCATAAAGCGCTTCCCCGAAAGCAGTGTTCAGGGGTTTGTCGCGACGCGAGAGCACCAGCCGACTTTCGACCGTCAGTGCATTCCAACTGATAAATTCCGTGCCAAGCGATGCGTTGACATCATCAATCGTGCACCCATATCGATCACGTAGGTATCGCTTGAATCCACGCAAGTGACGGGGAATTGTGCGTGACACATTAGCCTGCAAATGTCCCACAGTATACGCATACGGCGGCAGGCTATTCTCCGCCAGAAATCGCTCCCACTCACGAACCCATCCAGTCTCCGCTTCAGCAGGCAAGTCAATGGTATCGAACGCGGTGACGTCATCATCATAAACCATGTTCCGATTCAACATGCGCTCGTTGAACAACGACTCCACATGTTTACGATACAGCCAGGCATCGTCCCGCAAGAACTGCGGCACCACGTCGAAGTATTTGATGTCGACCGCGCTCTTCGTGCTGCCCGAGATCATCAACAAGAACGGGTAGACCATACTGATCGATCCCACGAGCAGGAACGCGTACATTCCAAAGTACAACGCGCGCACCTTGAAACTCTTTCGGCCGATTCTGGAGATTATAGACATTGCAAATTGATGAGTGATGAGTGATGAGTGATGATTAACAAAAATGGAAAAAGAACACCTTCATGAACAGCACTGACCTGAAACAAAGAACGAAAAACTTTGCAAAGCGCGTTTTGAAGGTCGTAGATGAAATCCTTGAAGAACGACTCGTTAAACCTCTGCTTGAGGAGGCCAACGAACTGGTTGCCATAATGACTACCTCGCGCAAGACTGCATGCAAAGGGCGCACCCGCTAAAAATACGCAGTCACACTTAACATTCATCAATCTAAAATCATCAATCTTCATTTCTTCATTTTCCGGTAGTTCTAAATTCGAGGCGCGAGAGGATACGCAATTGATGCACGGTAAAGCCGATCAGCATGAAGCCGAGAATCCAGGCCATGGCCGTAGCGGGACCAAACTTTAGAAACAGGTACGCCTTGTAGAAGATATGTAACCCGGCCACGGTCGTATCGCTGGCTCCCCCCGTCATCGCCAGGATATAGGCCGAGCTCTTCCAGGAGTTGATAAACACACCGACAAACTGAATGATCAACAGTGGCTTGAGGATGGGGACCACCACGAAGAGGATCTTGTCGACAAAGGTGGCGCCATCAATATCAGCCGCTTCGTAGAAATCAGGAGAGACCCCTTTCAGGGCCGCAAGGTAAATCAGGCATCCCGGCCCCATCCCCGCCCAAACCATCGGCATCACGCAACATAGCATTGCCGTCTGCGGATCCTCCAACCAGCGATAGGGTTGCTGCGTCTTCACGAATAACGCCTGCCACCACGGAAGCCCTTCCTGCGTGAGAATCGGCCACGCGAAACGAAACATGAAGGCGAACATGATGCTTCCCACAATAAAACACAGCACCGCGACCCAATAAACGCGATGCACAAATAACCGTCTGGCAAACGCGAAAAGAATGAAGAAGAACAGAAGTCCGATGAAGATGTATCCGATGGCAGGAATCTTCAACACAAGCGCATTAAGGACACCGAACTCCGTCTTTTCATAAAAGGACTTCCATAGATAGATGACCACGAGGCCGGTGATCACAGCCGGCAGATAAAACAACGTGCGAAAGAGAATCTTGCCTTTCGGAATTTCGTCGAGCAGCACGGCGAGGATTACCGGCGGCAGGAACGTCAGACCGACAACCAGAACACTGTACCGAATCGAATTCCAGACCGCAGACCACCATTCCCTGTCCCACAACGCATCACCAAAATTGTCCACACCGACCCAGGCATGCCCTCCCATGATCCGGTAGTCCTGAAAGGCCATCTTCGATCCCAACCCGAGAGGAACGTATTGCCAGACCAGGATCGAAAGTACTGCAGGGACGAGAAGAAAATACCCCCAGCGGTATTTCCAGAATCCCCACTTTACCTGCTGCACCGTGGCAACCGTCGCCGGCGGTTGGAATGCCTCTATCACCTTTCGGAATACCAAAGAGAAACAGATCGCAATGGCAATCAGCAACACCACGGCTGCAACGCGACGCTTTAAACGCTCCTCGGGCGGAACTCGACCCATCATCTTCTCTTCGGTCTCAAGTACTGCGTCGTGCAGCAACCCCTGCAAGACAGCAAGACGCTCGGACTCGTCTTCAGGAAGTTTGCCTTTCAGCGCCAAATCCTCCGCCTTGCGAATCGGCACGGTCATCATATTGTAGACCAGTTGGCAATTCTTCCCATATGGCTCGGGCTTGCCGGTATCAATAGCGATGTGAAAACATTCCTCCCATTTCCGGGGAGCCAGGCGCACAATGTCATCGTATCCAAACAAGCGCAGATAACGCGGGTTCACAAACCGCCCAAGTCCGCCTTCCACCATGACCCGCGTACTGATTGCAGACGCCTCTCGAGATCCGCCAAACCGCAGATACTCCCAGGCAGCATCGCGAATCACAGGATCCTCAACACCGGCAAAAATGCCCTGCATGCGCGAATTAAGCTCCGCGCCGCGATGTCCGGCCGGCCCGATCGGCACCGGGACCATGCCGGTGATGTCAGGGTTTATTTTTGCAAATAGTTTTTCATCAATGTATGAGATTCTAAACGCAATCTGCCCCATCACCCACTTCTGATCCATGTTCGAAGCGGTATCTTTCATCGCATAACCGTAGCGGATCTTCCCATTTGTATCCGTCCACGGTTCCGTGCAAAGCCGCGTATAGAAATCAAGCGCCCTGGCCGCCGCAGGCGTATCGAACACCGCCGACCACTCGCCGGACGCTTCGTCATACTGCATCGCCTCGCCGCCTGCGGACCACAGGTAGGTAATCCAGTATCCACTTTCATCACGACCGCGACCAAATCGAATACCATAGGTTCCCGAACCGGGATCAGTCACTTTGCGACAGGCATTGTAAAGATCGTCCCACGTCCAGTCATTCTCAGGATAAGGAACGTCATGTGCATCCAGAAGATCCTTGCGATACAGCATCACCTTGCCGAGCACACCACCCTGCGGCACAGCCCAGACCTGCGTGTTGCCTCCCGGACCCGCGCGCCGAATCACCGGTTCAACTTTAGGGTGAATCCAGAACGCCCGCTCATCCTCGCTCATGCCCGTCACATAGCCGTCCTCGGGCTTATCGAGCGGATAGAGAAAGCCCTCCTGGATGTAAGTGTCGGACTGACGGAAATTGACATACAGAATGTCCGGTGCGACGCCACCGGCAATGGCCATGAGCGGACCTGAATCCATGCTCATGCCTTCAATCGAGATACCCGAGAAACGGTGCAGCTCAATCGCAACATCGTCCCAGTTGTGATCGCCGTAGCGAGCAGGATCGGCCTTGTAGCGATCTCGATAACGCTCCGCAAAGATTGCCGGAAAATCGCGCACAAATGCGTCCACCACTGCAGTGCCTGCCTTGGTCGCGGTATCGGTGCGAGTGGGATCAGGAAGAGACCAGGCCTTGACGTGGATGATGGTCTTGCCGTCGCGGTCTTCTATCCATCCCGCACGTACCGAGGCGACGAGAGCCACCAAGGCGAGCGTGGCCAGCAACCACCGTTGCAACCACGACCGACCACCCCCATTACGATATCCACGCCTCATCATACTTTCAACCAAATCGACCCACACCCGAACCCGCCACTCTCAAGCAGTTGACTTCATACACAGGATGATACAGCTTGGCACCCCTCGCACCATATGGCGAGGAATTCATCTCGTGGAATCAGCTCAGCACCGAACCGAGCGAGGTGATCAGTATGGACCTGGCAATCGATCAGAACAACGCCCTCGTCCTGCAATTTGCGGACAAGATGAACGAACCCAACCTTGCTGGCGTCAGGCACGCGGGTAAACATACTCTCCCCGGAATAGCAACGTCCCGTTCTGACGCCATACAACCCGCCAACCAGCTTATCTTCCTGCCATACCTCTACAGAGTGAGCATGCCCGCACTCATGAAGACAAGTATAAGCCTCCCGCATTTCATCCGTAATCCATGTGCCATCCTGTCCGGGGCGGTTCGCTTCCTGGCATGCGCGAATCACGCCGGCGAAATCCTTATCAAAAGTGACGTGAAAGCGCTTCGACGCCAACACGCGTACCAGACTGGTTGGCACATGCAGCTTATCCGGCCAAAGGATCATTCTCGGGTCGGGGGAGAACCAGAGAATCGGATCATCCTCAGAGTACCATGGGAAGATTCCCTGGGTATAAGCGGCATGCAATCGTTCCAACGACAGGTCTCCGCCGACAGCAAGCAGACCTGATGGCTCCGCCTGTTCGGGAGGCGGAAAAACCGGAGTATCACTCAACATATAAACGGGCATCATCCAAGCTCCTGCAAGGCACATAAAATGAGACGCATCAGACTGATTCCACGCTGGCCCGCAGGCCGGCATCCTGAAGTGATGCACAATGCTGCCTGGCCTCTTCAATGCCCTCTACTTCGGCAATTGCGCGACCACGCGTGTGGGCTTCCCGCATAATCTTTTCCGCCAGCGGCCCCGAGTGCCCGAAGGTGCGCATCAGACAGCTCACCACATAGCCGGCCTCATTGTGATCATCATTAAACAGCACCACCTGCGCCAGACCATCTACGGCCCCATCACGCCCATTCTTCTGATCCGGCTTCTGAACTGTCTCAATGTTCGGCATGCCACCCATCTAATAAACCCAAACGTCTGGAGTAAAGCCTTTCCCACTGACAAAACGCGACTACGTGAGTTTTGCAAAGGGCTGGTCTATATCCAGAATCGCTTGAATTTGCGGCTTACCGCACTTTGCCTGACCTGCCCATGCTGTGACGTTATCTGTAATGCTCACACGCGCATGCGTGTGCGAATGCCCACACAAGACCAACATATGGTGATCATTGCGATCCACCATTGTTTCCAACAGCGCCTCACCAATCCGACGACTGCAAAAATGCGGCAGCCAATCCTGATCAGAACCCTCACCTGATGGCCCCACGCACACATCGGGCCAGGGGGGAACATGCGTAGCCACAATCACCCTCGCGAACCGCTCAAGAGCGTGTGGCACCCACGTCCGAAAATGTGCAGCGGCACCATCCGCCAATTCCTGCATCTTTTGCAGTCGATCTGCTGCACTCAACCCCATGAAATCCCCAATCTTATAAAAATCGGAAAGATCGACATGCGAGTTCATGAAATCTCCATATCCGCCGTCGGACCACCCGCCATGACCGACCACGCAGACCTCATTGTTCAGCGGAACGATTCCACTCTCTGGAAGCCAGTACAGGTTTTCAAGGCGCGCGACAGTCGCGCTTACTTTCTCCCTGACACCTGCAATGTTACCCCCATAGTAATCGTGATTTCCGAGCACCAACAGAACCGGACCATCCAACGATTCAGCCAACAACTCCAAATCGGCATCAAGATCCGGAGCGACACTGATATCCCCTGTCAAAAGTACTGCATCAGCCTCCTGCTCTCGGATAAGCTGAAGAAAACGCATCTTCTCGTCAGCCTCAAGAAAGTCCAGATGGCTATCAGTGATCCAGCAAAGACGCCGTATCGGTTCTGACAACGGCAAAGGCTCGTCCTGTCGATATTGGGTGCGAGACATGCTCATATTTCCTTCTTGGAAACCCACAGTTTAACTCGCGCTGCCATGTTGCAATATGGGCGCGGCATCGAATCCGACAGCCGCGCCCATAAAACAATACGATTACAATCCTGCCTACTGACCGCAGCCGGCCGGGGCAGCCTTCATCTTACTACAGGCTTTCTTGAATTGTTTCATCTGCTCAGGGGTCAAGGTCTTCTGAATTGTCGTCATGAGCCTCTGACGTGCCTTGTCGATCTTGACCTGCTGCTTCTTCTCCAGATCCAGCGTAGCCAGAACGTTGCCAATGGGACACGGACATGCCTTGCAACTAGCTGCTGCATTTTTTTCCTTCTTATCCTTCTTGACCTTCTTGGTCTTCTTGGCTTTCTTGGCCGTATCCTTATTGGCTTTTTTCTTCGCGTCCTGTTTTATTTCCTTCTTGGGTGCATCCGCAGCACAGCTTCCGCAATGCGCAAGACCTGTACCCACAAACCCCATCATCACCAGGACGCTCAGTACCACGATCATTCTTGCCTTCATACTACCTACTCTCCCATTTCTTGTTCGCCGGTCAAACCGATGACCAGCACGTTGTTATCGATAGATACAGGATAGACAGCCAAGGGCTTCTTGGCAAACCCACCCACCCTTTCACCGGATGTCCTGAATCGACTGCCGCCTAGACTGGCGCACTTAAAGCAACGCTCCTCCGGCTGATATTCCACTTCCACACCCCGATGGGTACACTTGATAGATGCTGCCACAAAACGATCAGCCGCTTCCCGAACCACAATCAATGAATCACCAATATCCGGATCTATAATCTTCACCGAGCCGCCCACATCTGCAAGCTGGGACACTTCAGCAAGATATACGCGCACACATTTGCCCTTCACGACCTTATAAGCTTTGGGATCAATGGCCGGGGTGCAACCCACTCCGGTTACCGTAGCGCGCCCCGTCTTTGTGCACATACATCCAGACGTTGCTGCCAGCGTTGCAGCTGACACACTACCCAAAAGAAAGGCCCCCCTAGACATTTTCTTCATGCTGCAATTCCTTTTCTAATCACGCCATTCTAATAAGCCCAACCCTGAATATTTCCATCAAATGAGCTTTTCTGAAACAAAGACTAGTCACGCCAACCTGTTTACGCACAGTCCCTCTTGCAATCTATCTCAAGAAACTCTAACTTCTATGCATCTTTCTAACCTGCAATGTCAAATCCTGATTAACGGAAAGGCGTGTTGTGAAAAAGAAAATCCTTATCCTCATCGCACTACTCATTTGTGGATTCGTGGCTTTCGGCTTAATTAATCTCGTAGTCGAAGTCCCCACCTCTGACAGTTATGCAAGCCTCACCACCGACACGCCGGCGATGAAGCAAGCCAAGGCTATCATTGGCGCGAAGTGCCAGATGTGTCACAGCAAAGACCCGGGACGTCCCTTTTATGCCAAGCTTCCGGGCGCAAGCGCAGCGATCGGCAAACATGTTGAGGAAGGCACCCAAATTGCCGATCTTCAACAACTGCTCGAAAACAAAGGTGCAGACGAGGTGCTACTCGCAAAGCTGGAACAGTCCATCAAACTGGACACCATGCCGATCATCCCGTTTATTGCACTGCACTGGAACAGCAAACCGACAAACAGCGAGAAGCAAGCCATTCTGACATGGATTCACGAAGTCCGTGCGCAGAAATACAGTACCGGCCTGGCATCTGCAGAGTTCGCCAATCACCCAGTGCAGCCCCTGCCGGACGCATGGCCCGGTGGCGTGGACGAACAGAAGGTAAAGCTGGGGAATCTACTCTACCATGACGTTCGCCTTTCGAAGGACGATACAATCTCCTGCGCCAGTTGCCATGACCTGAAAAAAGGCGGCACCGATCAAGCGCAGTTTTCCACAGGAGTCCGTGACCAGCTCGGCGGCATCAATGCGCCCACCTCCCTGAATGCCATGTTCAATGTGCTGCAATTCTGGGACGGTCGCGCCAAGGATCTTGCAGATCAGGCCGGCGGTCCACCACTCAATCCCATTGAGATGGATACCACCTGGGAGCAAGTGATCGGCAAACTGTCAACCGACACCGAACTGACCGCGCTCTACGAAAAGGTCTTCAGCACAAATCAGTGGAACGACAAAAACATCACGGACGCCATCGCCGAGTTTGAAAGAACGCTGATCACCCCAAACAGTGCCCTCGACAAGCACCTGAAAGGTGACAAGGATGCACTCACCGAGGCGGAACAAATGGGCTTCGCCCTGTTCACCGAGCATAGCTGCGCAACGTGCCATGCCGGCAAAGCTATGGGCGGTCAGTCCTTTGAAAAGCCGATCGACCCAAAAGCCTACTACGCGTTCCGTGGGATCAAACCCGGCGAAGCTGAGTTCGGTCGTGTAAACGCCACAAAGAATGAAGCCGACCGCTACAAGCTGAAGGTGCCATTGTTGCGCAATATTGCCGTAACAGGTCCCTATCTGCACGATGGCAACATCACCGACCTGAAAGAAATCGTTCCCATCATGAACGACCACTTCGTCCCAAAACTGAACAGAAAGCCACTTTCCAAAGAGGACATAGACAAGATCGTCGCCATGCTCATGAAAAACAGCGGCTTGCTGAATGGCGAACAGATCTAGCACGCATTGTTCATGAACAATGCGCGCTAATTCTTGAGATCCAGAACCGGTGAGCCATCAAAGGCATCGATACCATCGATCTCGATAACATTGTCTTTTATCGAAATAATTCTGCACCTGGAGATGGCAATCAAGTTAGGGCGAACCGGAGAATGCGTAGCAAAGACACCTCGAATGGGATTCTTTTTATTTCCCTGGGGATGCACTTGAAGAATCGATCGTTTTTCCGGCGTATCATTACGATCAAACCAATATACCACGGTAACATGCGTGAAATCATCCAGCTTCAGTAAACCGGGTTGATACTTCTTCTCCAGGACAATGGTTGTCTTGCCACCCTCCTTTACGACTTCACCTATGGGATAAACAGTAAACGACTTCCCTGCATTATCAGACTCTTGTGCACTGCAAATGGCGGCAACTTCGAATAACAATCCAACAGCAGCCAACATCATAACAAACGATTTTTTCATTCCATTCCTCCCGCCTTAGTGCTTACGCATTCAGTATTGACTCAACGCAAGTGATACGGATTGTTTCACTTGCCTTACACAATCTATAGAATGATCAATATGTTCAGTGCAAGAGCATGAATAGATATTCAACATTCTTCTGTGCAGCGCTTTTCGTTTGCTCAACAGTCCTACACGCCAGAGCGCCGCCATCAATCTCTTGTATCTGAACAAAAAGAGTTTGAGCGGAACACACAGGATATGCATGCAACATCTCTCACCACCATCAAAAGGGAAATGATGCAACCCTGGTCCACGAGATTGACCTGATCGCCACTGTTCTCGCACACATGCTATACAGCCTTCGGGCTTAAGTTTCTGCCACTTTCTAGTTTTTTCCGCTGGTGTCTCAGTCTCCTTATTCTTAGAAGTATGGCTTGTCATTAGCGGCATTGTTCGGTCACAAAGAGCGAAACCTGGATTCAATCAGTCCAGCGAAAAAGTTTGATGGGAGCCAAATGAAACCAAGCGCTTTACAAAATATAGAGTCGCGAGTCTGTGCGCTTCCGGTAACCGGTGAAATGTCACCGGAAGCTCTGGAAATTGCCACCCATAACATTCTCACATTTCGCAGCTACCACCTGCTACGCACATTTTCCCGTGGAGATATCGTTGGGGCCTGCTCAGGCACCAACATGACAGCAATGTCACAGAACTGCCTGCTGGGCGTTTTGCGTAGTCTGCGACGAAGTGGGGTGGCTCCTGTGATCTGCGATACAACAACCGACTATCGTGATACCCAATGGAATGCCGTCGGACGTCTACATACACTGAGAAAGCTCTTTGCCGAATCCGACGCCCCCATCGTTATGCTTGATGGACTAAAGGGCACATATGAAATCGTACGCAGAGCGCACCACGATCTACCTGAAGCGCGAATTGCTGGAGAGCTGCCGTCGTTGCAGGGTGCCGTTCTGGTTAGTTGTCCGCAAATCCATCCACAGTCGGGCCTCTCCGGCGCACTGGTTAACCTGGGCCTTGGTTTTGCCTCGCGGAGAGGAAAAATCAGACACCATGCCATGAACATCCCTCACGTCCATCAGGAAAAATGCTATACATGCCGCCGCTGCCTCAGGGAATGTCCGGTCCACGCTATAAGCATGGCGGATGGTCATGTTGTCATTGACCCAGAACGCTGTATCAATTGCGGACGATGTGTGGAGATCGCCCATTTTGGAGGCATCACATACGAATGGGACGCTACGTCAAAACATTTCTGCTCAACGCTTACGGCTCATGCGCTTGCCGCGCTTGAAACACTACGGAAGCGCGTGGTGTTCATCAGTATATTGAACCTGCCCGCTACTAAAGCTCAACGTGCGAACCAAGTGTTGCTCTTCTCACGCGACCCTGTCGCCATCGATGCCGCAACCATGAAACTGTTCACGAATCATGATCTGCTTGATCAAAGTCATGCACAGCGTACAGAACAGTTGATCGAGCAGGCAACAGAAGCCGGCATCGGGACTGCACGCCTTTTTATAGAATATGTGGCATTCTAATGCACCGGCAGCCCTTCTTTCCCTGACGCGGATGATCTCTCGCTTGACAACAGGAGATAAGTCTGCATAATCATAACATTGCTATATTGAAGTTTTGCAATATTCGAAACAACCTGCGGAGAAGACATCATGACACAAGAGGAACTGGCGGCCGCATCGGAAGTACTTAAAGCCATGGCACACCCAATTCGGCTCGGCACGATTGAACTCCTGGCCACTGAAGAGATGACGGTAACCGAGCTATACACCACCCTGGGGTGCAGCCAGTCCGTCATGTCGCACCAGTTAACCCTGCTTCGCAGAGAAGGCCTCATCAGCATGCGACGTGAGGGAAATACAAAATACTGTTCACTTCGGAATCGGGATTTTCTTCGGTTGTTCAAATGCCTGCAGACCCATATTCACGATGTTTTGAAAATTGATTAAGACGAATGGACACAGACCATGAGCAACAATAAACGCGTGATTGTAATCGGCGGATCAGCAGCAGGGCCGAAGGCGGCAGCCAAAACACGACGCATGGATCAACATGCTGATGTCACCATCATTCAGAAGTCACCCGATCTTTCCATGGCCTCCTGCGGCTACCCCTATTATGTTGGCGGTGTTTTCGACAACCGCAACCAACTTATCAGCACACCGACAGGTATTGTTCGCGATCCCACTTTTTTTATGAATGCAAAAGGGATCACCGCCATCACTGAAACAGAAGTCGTTGCCATCAACCGACAAGAAAAAACGGTATCAGCGCGGCACATCAAAACAGGTGAAGAAACGCAGCACCCGTATGACAAGCTCGTGATCGCCACGGGTGCCACGCCCCTGATGCCACCCGTCCCGGGTACAGACCTGGAGGGTATCAGTACGTTACAATCGATGCGCGATGCGGACTTTCTACGAAAGATCCGAGATGAAAAAGAAATCAAAAAGGCCGTTGTCGTGGGTGGCGGCCTAATTGGAGTGGAAACCTGCGAAGCTCTTGAACTCGCCGGCATTGAGATCACGGTCGTGGAGATGCTACCGCAGGTACTGATGTATCTGGACTGGGAACTGGCCAAACTCGTCGAGAATCACATGCGGGCAAAAGGGGCTCACATCATCACAGAGAACCCTGTGTCTGCATTCCTTGGAAAAAACGGCAAGCTGACCGGTGTTAAACTTGCCAATGGGACGGAGCTCGACTGCCAGTTGGCAGTCGTGGCCACAGGTGTACGCCCAAACTCGGCGCTTGCTGCTGAAGCCGGCCTGGCCGTGGGAAAGACCGGCGGCATCACCGTCGACAAATACCTGCAGACATCCGACCCGGACATCTACGCCGCCGGCGACTGCATAGAAATCTCCCACCTGATTACGGGGGAAAAAGTCCACGCGCCGTACGGAGACCTTGCCAATATTCAGGGGCGCATTATCGGCAAAAACATCACCACCGGAAACACCAGCGTGTTCCCGGGAACCATTCAGACCGGCATCTGCAAAGTCTTTGACTATGCGGCCGGTGCCACGGGTCTCTCTGAAAGCAATGCGAAAGCGGCAGGTTTCAAAACGGTATCAGTGGTTTATGCAGCGCCCGACAAACCCGGCTTCATGGGCGCAAAACTTCTCGTCATCAAAATCGTAGCAGAAGAGGACTCCGGAAAGTTACTGGGCGTACAGTGTGTCGGTCCCGGCGATGTCAGCAAACGGATTGCCGCTGCAGCAATGGCGCTACACGGAAAATTGACAGCCACGGATCTGACCGTGGCAGACCTGCCTTACGCCCCACCCTTCTCACCGGCAATGGACAATCTGATTGCCGCCGCCCACGTTCTGGAAAATAAGATGAGCGGCCGCATGACCGGTATTTCCAGTCGCGAAGTGAAAACAAAAGTCGATGCCGAAGACGACGTCTTCATCATGGACACACGCGGACCGGATGAATACGAAGCCATGCGCCTGGGAATTGGGGAGGTCCTCATCCCGCTTGGAGCCCTGCGCAAACGGCTCAATGAACTTCCGAAAGAAAAAGATAAGGAAATCATCTGCTTCTGCAAAATTTCCCTACGTGGCTACGAAGCGGCCTGCCTACTCCAAGCCCATGGTTGGACAAACGTAAAAGTTATGGAAGGCGGCATTATGGCCTGGCCCTTTGCTCGGGAAAAATAATCACCTTCAACAAAGAGACAACAAGCTTCAAATCTAACGGCACATGCTAAACAAATACAAACAGCGTTCCCATGATCCCATTCTGGACTCCATCACGGAGGGTGTCTTCACCGTTGATCAGGATTGGCGTATTACGTCCTTCAATCGGGCGGCTGAAGACATTACGGGAATCTCACGCGAACGAGCCATAGGCAAACCGTGCAAGGATATCCTGCGTGCGAATATCTGCGAAGGTCAATGCGCCCTCAGACACACAATGGAGAGCGGGAACCCCGTGGCAAATCGCTCCATCACAATTGTCGATAATCATGGCGACCGCAAGCCTATCAGTATTACTACCGCATTGCTAAAGGATGCGGATGGCAACATGATTGGCGGGGTAGAGACCTTCCGCGACATCAGCAAACTGGAAACCCTTCGCAAAGAACTTCGCAGGCAATACGAAGTCGCAGACATTATCAGCCGCAACCATCGGATGCAGAACCTGTTTGATGTGCTTCCGGATATCGCCGAAAGCACGAGCACGGTCCTCATTCAAGGCGAGAGCGGAACCGGAAAAGAATTGTTTGCGCGTGCCATTCACCAACTCAGCAGCCGGCGCAAAAAACCCTTTATTGCCGTAAATTGCGGCGCCTTACCGGACACACTATTAGAATCAGAACTATTTGGTTATAAAGCCGGCGCATTCACCGATGCCAAAACGGACAAACCGGGCCGCTTTGCTCTTGCAGAAGGTGGCACCCTCTTCCTGGATGAAATCGGCGATGTATCCCCCGCCATGCAAGTCCGCTTACTACGTTTTCTTCAAGAACGAGTTTACGAACCCTTGGGATCTGTGCAACCCGTACATGCAAACGTCCGCATCGTTACAGCAACGCATCAGAATTTGAGTGAGCTGACAAAAGAGAAACAGTTTCGAGAAGATCTATATTACCGAATCAACATTGTTAAACTAGAAGTTCCACCGCTTCGCGAACGTCTTGAAGATGTTCCTCTTTTGATCGAGCATTTCGTCGACCGGTTCAACACGTTACAAGGTAAAGACATCCTGGGCATCGACGAAAATGCCCTTTCGTGCTTCATGTCCTATCACTATCCTGGAAATGTACGAGAACTTGAGAACATCATAGAACGCGCCTTTATTCTGTGTCGCTCGGGCCTCATCCAGCGAAACCATCTGCCCGGCACGCTCTGCCAGCAGTCCCCACTGGAGAAAACAGAACCCCAACTCGATTCATTCAAAAAAATAGAGGCAACCTTTATCATGAACGCTCTTCGCCAGCATCATTGGAACAGGCTGGAGACGGCCAAAACGCTGGGGATTCACAAAACGACACTCTTTCGTAAGATAAAAAACCTGGGACTTAATCCTCCCAAAAGAGAGTCCTGCAAAGAGGGCTTGTAACTCGCAATGATAGTGGTATAGACAGTAAAGATACGCGTAGCAAATACAGGAGAAAAGAAATGAACACATGGCAATGTGGACTCTGTTCGCACACCTACGACGAGCACCTCGAATCAACGCCATGGAAAGACCTGCCCGAAGACTGGGTGTGTCCAATCTGCGGTTCTCCAAAGTCCTCTTTCTTCCCTGTGCAGGAACCTGAAAATGCAGCAGTCCCCACCCTCGTCGATGAGCCCCCATTACCCACCGCCATTTACCAGTGCAACCTCTGCTCACACCTTTACGATGAAGCAACAGAGAATCTCGCCTGGTCCGAGCTGCCGGATGACTGGCTCTGCCCTGTCTGCGGATCAGATAAAAATAGCTTCACATCCAGCAGCAAACCTGAACCCGAAACCCGCACCTCGAGCGCAACCAGTCCTGACACAAACTATCTATCCGAATGGCGACGTCCTTCGGATGAGTTTGAGACCAACATGGCCGACATTCATAGCATCGCCACCACTGGTCAATCCATGATTGAGCCCATGCGTGCCCGCATCCCCAACTTGTCGTGGGACGATATCCTGATCAAGGGGGCGCAGCTCTCTCGCCTGCCGCTTAACAAGAGTCAACCGGTACAGACGCGAACTGTTATTGGCCCAAACGCGACCGTGCCTCTGGTCATTGAGAGTCCGATCTTTGTTTCGCATATGTCGTTTGGTGCACTGTCGAGAGAAGCCAAACTGGCCCTTGCAAAAGGCGCGGCTGAAGCAGGTACCGCCATGTGCTCCGGAGAAGGCGGCATCTTACCCGAGTCGCTGGAATCTTCGCACAAATACATCTTCGAATATGTCCCGAATAAATATAGCGTAACGGACGAGTACCTGCGATGCGTCGATGCGGTCGAGATCAAAATCGGCCAGTCAGCCAAACCCGGTATGGGCGGACACCTTCCCGGACACAAAGTGACACCGGAAATCGCGGCCATACGCGGCTTCCGTGAAGGCAAAGACATCATCAGCCCCTCGCATTTCCCGGACATTCGCAATCGGGATGATTTAAAACAGACCATTGATCGCCTGCGCAGAAAAACCGGGGGGAAACCCATCGGAATCAAGCTGGCTGCGGGTCATCTTGAAGATGACATTGATATTGCACTATATGCCGGGGCGGACTTCATCACAATTGACGGACGGGCAGGCGGAACCGGAGCCGCACCGAAGGTTGTCAAACAGTCCGCCTCAGTCCCCACTGTTTTTGCACTGGCTCGCGCTCGAAAGATCCTGAATGCCAGAGGCGCCGACACAGTCTCGTTAATCATTACCGGTAGCCTGCGAGTCTCCTCTGATTTTGCCAAGGCTTTGGCCATGGGTGCTGATGCCATTGCCGTCGCCACGGCAGCAATGATGGCGCTGGGCTGTCAGCAATACCGTATTTGCAACACGGGAAAATGCCCGGTAGGCATCGCCACCCAGGATCCCGCACTTCGTGCACGACTTGATGTAGAAAAGTCTGCCAGACGGGTGGCGAACTTCTTCAACGTCTGTACCGAGGAACTCAGGGAGTTTGCACGCCTGACGGGCCATGATAACGTACATGACCTTGCACCGTCAGATCTATGCACAACCAATTCAGAAATCTCAAACCATGCAGGTATTGAGCACACGTAACAAACACAAGCAAAAGAGAGGAAAACAACATGGCGACCATTGACAATCTACAGGATGCATTTGCCGGCGAAAGCCAGGCCAACCGTAAATATCTGGCTTTTGCAAAAAAAGCCGAAGACGACGGACTGCCACAAGTTGCGAAGCTATTCAGGGCTGCGGCTGAAGCCGAAACCATTCATGCGCACGCTCATCTTCGCGTCATGGGAGGAATCAAAAGCACAACAGAAAATCTTGAAGAAGCGATCGAAGGCGAAGGGTTTGAATTTCAGGAGATGTACCCGAAATTCCTCGCGACAGCTCAGGAAGAAGGATCAAAACCGGCTGAGTTTTCATTTAAAAATGCTCTCGCCGTGGAAGAGATTCATCATGGGCTCTACGCCAAGGCACTCGAAGCGGTTAAAGGTGGAGGCGACCTAGCGGCAACGCCCATCTACGTCTGCCCGGTTTGTGGCAATACCGTGGAAGGCAATGCACCCGATGTATGCCCGATTTGCAACGTATCGGGAAGCAAATTCATCGAGATTGCATAATCTATAATCCGCGTCCGGGCCATGGCTACAATTACCCTGGCCCGGATGCCGGCCCCTGCCGCTCAACTTTCTCATCATAATCAAAAAACTCTTTTTCTGCCTCGCAACAACAGCCATCAAAGACAACACCAATCGGGACACCCAGGGCACTATGATCACCTACGACGAATGTTTCCCGTGCTTTCTACGTCAGGCTACCGACTCCTGCAAACTCTGCAACATGAACCAGAAAGAGACCTCGGCAGTTCTTGAAGACGTGAATGCGCATGCTAAATCCTTTTCTCGATCCCAGTCACCCATAGAAATGGCAGTCGAAATCCATAAACTGGTACATATAGCGACAGGGAACGGCGATCCATATGCGGCGATCAAACATGCGAGCAATCGGGCCTGCCGAGATGCGATGGAAACATTATCAACATATATCACTGATACAAATAATCCATTTGAGACGGCCGTCAAACTCGCGATCGCCGGCAACCTGATTGACTTCGGCGCGTACAAACCCGTCACCCTTTCGGAGGGACATATTCTGCAAACCGTACAGGAAACCATGGAACAACCTCTATCTGGGAATACCGTCTCAGAACTGGCGCTGCTCATTGAGAAAGCTCAGAACATTCTCTTTATTGGCGACAATGCAGGGGAATGTTTTCTGGATACATTTCTGCTCGATCACATGCCCTGTGAACGCGTGACCTATGCGGTCCGTGGTCGCCCAATACTGAACGATGCAACGCTCGCAGACGCACAAGAAGCCGGCGTACACAAGCGATGTCGTGTGATTGATACAGGTGATGGAACACCAGGAGTCATTATTGAACGTTCTTCGCCTGACTTCCAAAACACCTACCACAATGCAGACCTTGTCATTGCCAAGGGACAAGGCAACTATGAATCACTCAGTGACACCCCCGGAACAAAACGCGTCTTTCTCACGAAAGTGAAATGCCCCGTTATTGCCAGAGATATCGGCTACCCGCTGGGCAGCAATGTCATCCTCATTACCAATGCATAAAACGGTACGGTTTGCCAATAGAGCAAAATTGCTTCACGCGTGACTGTGCGAGCTTAACCACAGGTTTTTGACGCGCCTTATACACGAAGAACCATTGCGAAAACGCAACTTTTATACACCAAAGGTTGCATGTCCGCAACCTCACCACTGCTATTGATCTACAAACATCTAAGTCACATCTCCCTCTCCTGCAATATGTTACGTACCTAGAAAACAAGAATTTACATGTTTGGCATGCTACATGCGATATAGCAGAAACCGTGAAAACAACACTTGCCATTCCAGTATGGAAGGACCATGTGTCCTCAACATTCGATTTTGCACGTAGCATCTATATCGTGGAATTGGATGGTGAACGCGAGGTGGCCAGAAAAGAAATAGAGCTCGATGATTGCCCAATTGCCATGAAGGTTCAGGCTATCCGGGACGCAGGAGCACAGGTGACGCTCTGTGGTGCCATCTCGCGATCCTTGGCGCAAGCTTTAGGTCAGGCAGGAATCCAAATCATTCCATTTGCCTCAGGACAAATAGATCGAGTTATAGCCGCTTACGTTTGCAATCGGCTTTCGGATCCATGCTTCATGCAACCCGGCTGCCATCCCGGTGCGCGAAGACGGTGGCGCCAGGGAGGCAAGGCATACACTTCGCGCGAGTCCTGCAGAAGAATGCATAGATTTTGAGGCACCGTGAGAGGACAGAAGAAAACCAGGTGAAACAGCACTACACGGATGCAACGCAAAGGAGGAGAGCAAAATGCCAAGAGGAGACGGAACAGGTCCATTGGGCATGGGGCCCATGACTGGCCGGGCTGCCGGTTATTGCGCTGGCAACTTCGCACCTGGACGAGGATTCGGGCGAGGGCCGGGCCGCAGATGGTTTAGTGCTCGTGCAGGACAGTCGACGTGGGGCGATTATCCTTCCTACGGAACCACAACAACGACAAAACAAGAATCTAATGCGCTGAAAGGTCAAGCCCAGTACCTCAGCGGCGCACTTGAATACATCAAGCAGCGTATCGAAGAACTGGACACTAAAACGAATAATGATTGATTTGCAAAGAACTGAAAGAACTCGCATTGATCATTATTCAAGACAAGGAGTAGTAACCATGGATAGAAGGCACTTTATTGCAGCGGCAACACTCAGCACGGCAGGGGCTGCACTGGCAGCAACAGAAGGAAAAAAGGCAAAATGTAGTTCTGAACACGGAGTCTGCGGCCTTTCCTGCGCAGCATGCCGAATGAAACTGAACGGGAAATGCAGCGGCTGCGGCACAGGAGCAAAAGCAGAATGTGCTATCGTCAAATGCGCTCAAATGAAAAAATTGACGTACTGCGCACAATGCAAAGGTTATCCTTGCCCAAAGATCAAGCAGAGCGGCAAGTTCGGCGACGCCTGGCTCTCAAAAATGGCCAAGGCACCCGTTCCTTCCTCTTAAACAACTAACCGGAACTCATTGCAAAAGGGGATTCAACACCACTCCTCCGTTGAATGGAATGATCAGCCGTTCAACGGAGGAATCTTTTTTTGCATAACCGAAAGCGAACGATGACAACAGACACCATCAGAGGCAGAAACGACATGATGTCAGATACGTCTACGGCTTTAACAATGGAGAGCACCGTCGGCGTTGACATATGCTCTCTTCAACGCCCCCAACATACGGAACATTGGCTGACCATTCACCCCGAAAATGACAGCCCATCCTTCGATACCTTCGAAAGAATACACGATTTCATTGAAAAACATAATGCATCGATTCTAAAACAGTACGTATTTGGCGGATGCCAGTTCCATGACAAAGGAATGAAAGCACTCAAGCGTATCTGCGGCCCTGTCAACTGGCCCGTCACCTGGATACAGGGGGACGCCTGTTCCGGCACTCGCTTGACAGGCATACAACTCCATGCAGTGACAGGCGTCCCAGTTAATCAAATCTATCTAAACGACCGATGCGTTGGCACAACATTCGAAGATGATGATGCCGCATACTGCTTTCTCGGCAACTTACAAACATCTGACATCACTCTTTCCCGAACAGAACAGACCAAAAAAACTTTTCAGAAAATGGAAACTGCGCTAGCCAAGGCCAGGATGGATTTCTCACATGTTATACGCACCTGGCTATACCTTGAAAACCTCCTTGCATGGTACGACCCTTTCAATGATGTCCGCACACAGTTTTTTGAGGATCAAGGTGTCTTCGATCGACTCGTTCCCGCCAGCACTGGAATTGGAACATCAAATCCTGACAACGGCGCCCTGGTTACAGGGGCGCTGGCCATCAATCCGAAAACTGACAAGATCAGAATCCAGGAAGTCATGTCACCGCTGCAATGCGCTGCTAGTGATTATCGCAGTTCCTTTAGCCGAGCCGTCGAAGTCCGTACACCCGATCACTCCAAACTCTATATATCCGGCACTGCCAGCATCGATTCTGACGGCAACACCATTTACATTGATGACTGCCCTCGCCAGATCGCTCACACCATGAATGTCATAGAGAAAATTCTCAGATCGCGCGACATGAATTGGGAAAATACAACAAGAGCGATTGCCTACTTTAAAAACATCCAGGATGCATCCTTTCTAAAACAATACTGCCAGTTAAACGGTCTGCCACATATGCCAATTGCGATTGCACATAGCGACGTTTGCCGAGATGACCTCCTATTTGAACTGGAACTTGATGCCGTAAGAGAGACGCCATGAAAAGAAAACAGATAACTATTTGTATCGCCGGCATATTGCTCACTTTTATAAGCGTAAACCATGCCGCTGAGTACCTTTCCCCTGTAGCACTTGTTGCTGATGGGACCACTCTATATGTTGCTGAGTATTCCGCATCTAAGATCGCCGTCGTCGATGCCGAAAAAGGCAAAGTGTCCCGAACAATCGACATCCCAAAGAATCCAACAGGCCTTGCGCTATCAATGAATAAGAAGTCCCTGTTTATCACGACAGATGGACCGGATAGCTCTGTCTTCATCGTCGACACCGCTAAAGGAAGCGTTACCACCTCAATCCAACTCGGTCACACGACAATGTCTCCTGTCGTTGCGCCTGACGGAAAGCGTCTCTATGTCTGCAATCGCTTCAATAATAATGTTGCCGTAATCGATCTTGAAAAGAAGACCGTGATCAATACCATTCCCGTCACACGCGAACCCATTGCCGCAGTCCTTTCTCTTGACGGCAACGCTCTCTTTGTTGCAAACCACCTGCCCGCCGGAGCAGCAAACGTGGATAGAATGACATCCGTAATCACCGTCATCGACACAACTACCCTCAAGGTGACCCATTCAATCGCTTTGCCAAATGGCGCTATCGACCTCCGCAGCATCACCCTTTCACCTGATGGTAAACATATTTATGTGCCGTCTATCTTTGCCCGCTTTCTGGTTCCCACCACACAAATTGCCAGAGGATGGATCAACACCCATGCGCTTAACATTATTGATGCCCATACCCAAAAACTGCTCTGGACCATCCTTCTCGACGATGTAGCTATGGGGGCAGCTAACCCTTGGGGAGTAACCACATCTCCTGATGGCTCAATCATCTGCGTGGCCCATGCCGCAACACACGAAGTCAGTCTCATTGATACCAAGGCCTTAATGGCCAAACTTAAACCGATCCCTGCACGATCAACCAGCGGACTTAGCACCGCAGAATATGAATCACTTCCCGCCAACCCGGCCAATAGCCTGAGTTTCTTAACGGATATTCGACGTCGTATCAAACTCCCCGGTATCGGCCCCCGTGGTATTACGATGACGGATGATAAACTCGCCGTTGCTCAGTTCTTTTCCGATGATCTGGCCATTGTCTCGCTTGATTCAGAGAATCAACCTATCCGCACAATATCACTTGGTCCCAAACAAGAAATGAACCAAGTGCGCAAGGGACATATGTACTTTGAGGATGCTGCACTCTGCTTTCAACAGTGGCAGAGTTGCGGGACCTGCCATCCCGACGCCAGATCTGATGCCGTAAACTGGGATCTGCTCAACGATGGCATCGGAAATCCAAAGAGTACAAAAAGCCTGCTGCTGTCGCACAAGCTTCCTCCTGTCATGATTAGCGGGGTCCGCGCAAAGGCTGAGGTCGCTGTTCGCTCAGGCATTCGCTACATTCAGTTCGCTATGCCGGAAGAAGATAAGGCAACCGCTATTGATGAGTATCTGAAATCACTTAAACCCATCCCCAGCCCATATTTAATCAAAGGCAAACTATCCAAAGCCGCAACACGAGGAAAAAACGTCTTTGAAAATGCAGGCTGCTCAAGTTGCCACAGCGGCCCATACAAGACCGATATGGAGAAATACGACGTAGGCACAGCAGATGGCATGGAAAAGGGTATAGAATTTGATACCCCTACCCTTATCGAAACCTGGCGCACGTCACCATACCTGTATGATGGCCGCGCTCCCACGATGTTGGATGTGTTCACACGGTTTAACAAGCATGACAACCATGGAGACACCTCAACATTAACTGAGAAGCAATTGCAGGATCTGACGCAATACGTCCTTTCTCTATAAGCAGCATTATTACGAAATTACATGTACAAATACGATTTAAGATTCATGGTTGGAGCTCCGTAGATTTTCCCTTTCCTGCAAATGAATCTACATCACAGTTAGTTACCTGTGATGGTCTTGTCGCTAACGGATCAATCAACATATTGAGCGAGTGAAAACACAACATGATTATTACCGTAGCAAGCGGAAAAGGCGGCACCGGCAAAACAACATTTGCCGTAAACCTGGCGTATGCACTGGCAAAACAAGGTGAAGGCGTTCGCCTTCTGGACTGCGACGTTGAGGAACCCAACGATCACCTCTTTGTACAACCACAGTTTACTGAAACATCAGAAGTCACCGTGCCCAAGCCTGTATGGAACGAAGAAAAATGTACGGGTTGCGGCGAATGTGCTCAAGCTTGCAACTATAACGCTATTGCCGTGGTCAAAGGACGGGCACTCATCTTTAACGAGGTCTGCCACTCGTGTGGCCTATGCAGCTATGTGTGTCCCGAAAAGGCATTGCACGAAGCTCCCTCTTTGATTGGCGTCGTTCAATCTGCGCCGAGAAACCAGCCCTTCTTTTTTGCGCATGGCCTCCTTAACATCGGGGAGTCGCTGGCACCCAAAGTGGTACAAGCTGTCAAAGGTCATATTCACCCTGACTCTATCAACATTCTTGACGCATCTCCAGGAACCGCCTGTCCGGTCGTAAAAGCCCTCGAGGGAACCGATGTCGCCGTGCTTATAACAGAACCGACCCCGTTTGGTCTCAACGACTTGAAGCTTGCCGTGGCCATGACGCTTAAAATGGGAATTCCCACAGGCATCGTTATAAACCGCTCGGATGGTGAAGATCGAATTATTACCGACTGGACCGACTCCGTGAACGTCCCCATCGTGGGCCGCATCCCGTTCGAAAGAAAGTATGCAGAAACTTACTCCCGCGGCAACATCCTTATCCATGAACATGCCGAACTGGAGCCTAACCTACTGGAGATCTACAAAGCGCTGTGCACGCTAGACAAACCGGCCTCGCCACTTACAAGTGAGCAGGAAAGCGCCGCACTCACGCCAATGCCAGCAACGGCCTTTGAAAAGGGACAGGATCTCGATCATAGAGAGGTCGTCATCATCAGCGGAAAAGGCGGTACCGGCAAAACCACCATAACCGGATCTTTTGCCGTACTGTCACAGAAACAAGTCCTTGCAGATAACGATGTGGACGCTGCCGATCTGCACCTGCTTCTTGCACCTCGTGTTCGTGAGGTGCACCCATTCGTGGGAGGAACAAAATCAAGCGTTGATTCACTCGCATGTATTGGTTGTGGAAGATGTGCCGAAGCATGCCACTTCGACGCGTTACGCCTTAATGGCCCCGCCAACGCCGTAGCAGACAAGACATGGCAAGTCGATCCGGTATCGTGCGAGGGCTGTGGATTCTGTATCCGAATCTGCCCCGTGAAAGCCATATGGGAAGAGGAAACCATCACCGGAACATGGTATGTTTCCGAAACAGACTGTGGACCCATGGTTCATGCCCGCCTGGGCATCGCCGAAGAGAATTCAGGACGTCTTGTCACACAGGTACGCAATCATGCAGGCGCACTGGCCAAACAACTTGAGATCGGTCGCATTCTCGGGGATGGCCCTCCGGGAACCGGCTGTCCCGTTATCGCATCGATCTCCGGCTGCGACCTGGCCCTGATTGTTACGGAACCCACGGTTTCCGGCGTACACGACATGAAACGGGTTCTGGACCTGACCGCCCATTTCGGTATCCCGGCATTAATCATCATCAACAAAGCCGATCTGAACGCAAACCAAGCCGAAGAAATCATCCGTATCGCCGAAGAACAACAGTCCAGGGTGATAGCAAAAATTCCTTTCGACAAGACTGTGAACGACGCCCTGACGGCCGGCAAGACGGTGGTTCAACATGGGCAAGGAACCGCATCCCATGCAATCAAAGAAGCGTGGCAGAAGGTTCAGCAGGAACTGGAAGCACTCACATAAAAACAAGAAACAAACCAGAAAGAAAAATATGAAACTTGCAGTCACATCAACAGGTACAAACCTTGACGATCTGGTTGATCCACGATTCGGGCGCTGCGCCTGCTTCATAATCGTTGAGACAGAAGACATGTCGTTTAACGCGATTACAAACAACAATAGTGCGGCAGGAGGCGGAGCCGGAATCCAGTCCGCGCAACTGGTTGCCGAGCAAGATGCCAACGTTGTCCTCACAGGCAATTGCGGTCCCAATGCATTTCGTACTCTGGAGGCAGCCGGTATCGACGTGATCACTAACATCAAGGGCTCCGTACGTGACGCTGTGGAACACTACAAGACGGGCTCACTCTCAGCAACAAACGGCCCCAACGTCTCAAGCCATGCAGGAATGACTCCATAATGGAAACCCGGATTACAGTGCTAGTAGAAAACTCGACACGAGGTCTTGGACTGTTGGCCGAGCATGGGTTGGCCTTCTGGATAGAGATCGGGCCTCAACGTGTGCTACTGGACACCGGACAATCAGATGTTCTTTTTCACAATGCCAAACGCCTGGGCATCACCTTGTCAGATGCAGATGCCCTTGTTCTCAGCCACGGACACTATGATCACTCCGGAGGCGTTGCACAGCTTTTGCAGAATTACCACAAGACAACGGTATATGTGCACCCCGAAGCACTCAAGGATAAGTACATACGCACCGCGGACGGTAAGAGCAGGCAAATAGGCATGCCAGCCAATGCAAGAATAACGCTATCCTCATACCCGGATATTCAACCCTCAACAAAACCTATTGAAGTCATCGAAGGGCTCTTTATTACCGGTCCGATCCCAAGACTGACTGATTTTGAGGATACCGGAGGGCCATTTTTTCTGGACAAAGACTGCACCCAGCCGGATGAACTCGTGGATGATCAAGCCGTGTTTATAGACACTCCGAACGGCATTGTTGTCATCCTGGGATGCGCGCATTCAGGAATCATCAACACGCTGCAGTACATCACAAGTCTTGTTCCGGAAAGACCCATACATGCAGTGATCGGCGGAACCCATTTGGTGTCAGCCGATGCAACACGTATCGACAAGACAGTTCAAGCACTGCGCCAACTTGACATCCGTTATCTTTTTCCATCTCATTGTACCGGTTTTCAAGCGACCGCACATCTTTGGGAGCAATTCCCTGATCGCGTATCCATCGCCCCGGTAGGTTCTGTTCTCTCTTTTGGGCCAGATCCTCAGCACCATTCTCGGCAAGACCATGACGAACACAAAAGATAACACCCATACACAAAGGAGAGAGAAAGTGAAAATCGCTATACCCGTAACAGAAGGAAAACTGTCTGCACATTTTGGCCATTGCGAGGAGTTTGCTCTTTTCGACACAGACACAGACAATAAAACGATAGCCAAAGAAGAAAGACTTGTACCCCCTCCTCATGAACCTGGACTACTACCGCGTTGGCTGGCAGAGCAAGGCGCCAGCACGATCATTGCAGGCGGCATGGGAGGACGTGCTCAAAGCCTCTTTAGCGAACAGGGCGTCCGTGTTGTGGTCGGCGCACCGTCGGATACACCGATAAAAATTATTAACGCCTATCTGCAAGGCTCACTGAAAACGGGACACAATGCATGTGACCATTAGATCCCGCCAGGAGATGCTGATCGCCATGCGACGGCAGTACCATAACGACTGCCCCATCTGCGGACCGCTCAACACCCGGGGAATGAAACTTGCATTTGAGGCATGTTCCCAGGGGGCAGTTAAAGCAAACATCATGTGCTCGGCAGACAATGAGAGCTACACAGGACACTTGCACGGAGGAATCCTCGCATCACTACTCGACGGCGCAATGACCAGTTGCCTGTTCTCTCATGGTATCGCCGCCGTCACAGGAGAATTGACCATACGATTGTTGCAGCCCGTTTGCGCGGGAACGTCCATTCTGGCCCGAGCCTGGCTTGAACGGAAAAGAGCGCCTTTCTACCTTGTAAAGGGCGAACTGAAACAAGACGGCATACTGGCCGCACGGGCTCAAGCAAAATTCATACAGAAAAGCAAAGGACAATACCCATGAGCATCAGCATTGTTCGTGACAGACTGCGGGAATGGCTCACCGGACAACCCGCACCGCAAATGCCAAATGGACTTGGCCCAAAAACTGCCGCACCAGCCAACCACTTTTTCGGAAAAATGAACGATCCCACGGCCGCAGCATCCATTTGCGGTCCATGCGGAGATTCAATGGACTTCTATTTGACGATCCGCAATGATATTATCATAGATGTTAAGTACTTCACAGATGGATGCGGGAACACAATGATGTGCGGCCACGCTGTAGCCAGGCGCGCAAAAGGACGCAAGATCACAGATGCGCTATCGATCAGCGCAGGGGAGATCATTCGCTCCGGTGAATGCGAACCCGAGGAAGGCCGACATTGTGCTATTCTGGCAGTGACCACTCTGTACCGGGCAATTGCAGATTATCTGCTGCAACCATAGAATAACTCTGTCATTTCAAATCAGTTTACTTGTTATGAAAACCATCATGGTCAAAACGTATAGTCTGATGATGCTGGCGATCGTGCTGACATCCTGCAGAAGCTCTGAGATTATTCGCAATCGTGCTGCCACCTGGCAGCAGGCACAGGCATCGATAGAGCAAAGCGCTCGGGCAGGCGAATACCAGGCTATTGCAGAACAGTTTCTGGCTCCCGAATTGATTCAACAATTGATCCGAAAGCACGGAGAAGATGGCTGGATACACACCTACCAAAAAGAAACGCTTGAGAGTATTCCATTCTACTTCAAGTGGCTGAAGAACAGTGATGTTGAACGATCAGGCGATAACGTCTTACTTCGAGGACAACATGGCTGCTACGCCACATTCGTCAATGTGGATGGTCGATATTATCTCCTTGATGTTGGCCAGCACATCACATCTATGTGAACCGGGACCCACTCCATAGCAATCCAGCCCTTGATCCGATGCCTGCGTCCCTACTTATTCTCGTTCGCCGCAGGCAGCACCTTGATGCGAACTTTTCTGAAGAGGAATTGTCCGCCGTGAGGGACTTCCGCCTGTAAAGAAATGAAACCTTTTTCGGTTTTTAGCCCGTCGGCCTTCCATGCGGGTTTACCGTTGATTTCCAGGGAAGCCTCCGAGCCCCGAACCGTTAGCTGGAAACGATTCCAGTCACCCGGCACAATCAAACCTTTGCTCTTGGCCCCGGGAAGCGCACCGACGTTTCCTTCCATTCCTTTGCGGATGTTGACCTGGTAACGTCTCGGCCATGGTCCACCTTGCGGCACCGACGTGTACCGGAAATAAATCCCTGAATCCCACTGATTCGCATTTAAAGCCTTCCATTCAACATCCAGAATGAAATCAGCGAATTGCTGCTTCGTCTGAACCAACCCATCGCCAGACTTCAACAGGAGCATGCCATCCTCGACGACCGCCTCGCACTTTAACACATCCCATCCGGCCAAGTCCTTCCCGTTGAATAGATCGACCCAATCTTTCTGCTCATCCGCACGGCTGGTTTCCACCGCTATACCGCTACACAAAATGCTGACGACGAAACTAAACAATATGGCATGCGTCTTGATCATAGCTTGCTCTCCCAAGGTCACTGTTTTTCCAATAAATTCTGCACATCAATGGCAGATGGTAGAGCCTCGCTTACCGACAGACAAGGGACTTTGCCGAAGATTCCGCACTGCCTTTGTCTCCATTGCCGTCTGGCATCAATGCCGTGCAGATGATATAGTGCAAGCGTCTTAATGGTTACACAACGCACAACGAAGGAATGATTCACATGACCAAAACCTCACTACGCCTCCTGCTTTGCCTCGCCACATTATCACTGCTCGTCGGCTGTGCCGCCCCAAAGGGTAATACCGGCCTTGAACCATTCTCTCCCGTGCCAAAACTTGCGAGTTCTGCTTTCTACAAGGCAGACGGATCATTCGATCAAGCGATTGCAAAAAAGGCTTATTTCGACATGATGCGGGCATACCACTATCCCATCCCGGCCGTTCTCAAGACCGATAACTTGTGGGTAGCCGATTTTGTCCAGGGAGATTATGCCAAACTTGGCATGGCCGGTATTTTCTGGAAAAACGTCGAAGGCAAATATGGAGACGTGGGCGCCAAGGCTTACAAGGGCGATTTCAAAAATACCAACTATGGCTACTTGGGCCACGAGATTTTCCTCCTTCCGGGACAGATGCTTCCCGAACACAACCACCTTGGCAACGGAAGCAAGAAGGGCTTTGGCCCAAAAATGGAAACCTGGCACATTCGTCACGGTTCGGTTGAATTTTTTGGCGAGCACAAAGGGGAAGCCGGAGAAACGCCCATCAGCGACATGCCCGAAAGCGAGAAACCCTGGGGATACGGTGAGAAATGGTTCAAGTCCAAGTACGTTAAGAAATGCGTTGCTGGTGAAATCTACTCACTTAACGATCCCGAATCATGGCACTTTATGCGTGCCGGAAAAAACGGTGCTATTGTTGCAGAGTACGCGACGTATCATAACGACGTTAAATTCAGCGATCCGAATATGGAATTCGGCAATTCTGACGCCGAAGAAATCACCAAGCTGAAAAAATAATCAGCGCGTAATATGAGCTTGCGTCATTATTGACACACTATCCTCATGCTATACTCCTGATTTTTCTTGTCTGCATAGACGATCTGCGTTCCTCATCCCGACGTTATGCCATCTGAAATCAGGACTAAATGTGCAGTTTTGAGCGTTTTCCAGAATGACTGGCATTATTACAAACTTTTCTCTGAATAAATGAGCGTCACCTGCCGTCAAAAGAAATACATCCACAATTGACAGCTTTGTAACGTAGCGATAACGTGCAAGAGAAAGTCATTAGTATGAACGGACCAAACGCTATACCAGTAGAGAAAAAAACACCGAATCGGAGGGTATGAACATGAAGAAGCCAATCGTCATCATATCTATGTTAATCGCAGCCATGATTATTTCAGGATGCCAGACAACAGGACAGGGCGGAAAAACCTACACTCGCGGACAGGCACAAGCGGCCATGTCGGTCGAATACGGAGTGATCGAAAGTGTCGCTGATGTCACAATTGAAGCAAAGGAAAGCGGCGTGGGAGCCATTGCCGGTGCGGTGGTAGGCGGCATCGTGGGCTCAACAATCGGCGGTGGAGATGGAACCAAGCTGGCAACCGCTGCGGGCGCTCTTGGTGGCGCTGCGGCCGGTTCTTCAGTGGAGAAAATGCGTGGCAAAAAAGCCGCCCTTGAGCTGCAGGTCAAACTCGAGAGCGGGAAGACAATCGTCGTGGTCCAGGAAAAAGACGAGGACTATACCGTTGGCGAGCGTGTACGAGTGGTGCATGCCAATGATGGCACCATTCGTGTTCGAAAATAAAGCCTGACCCAATCAGGGCAGGCGCCAGGTTGTTAGCAGGAAAGGTTCGCCGTTCGCGGAGCCATGCAGCCTCCTGCTCCTGTCTCGCCCTGCCCCCGTTGATCTGTTTCACGCAGATGGCGCCATCACATTAAATAAGGCTTCATTGACAGAACCCGTCATCCATACTGACGGCATACTTCAACCGTTAACCTCGTAGCTTTAAAAATTCTCTTCTTAATCACCGTCTTTACTTTCCGCTCGATAATCGGTATTAAGAAGGTTTTCTTGACAATACAGAACGCTTTTTATGACAGAAGGCAGGGTGACAGATGGAACCACAAGGCATAGCATGGCTGGGAGCGGGCATTGGCATTGGTATTGCAGCACTCGGTACGGGCATTGGTATCGGCATTCTCGGCGGCAAGAGCGTAGAAGCTGTCGCTCGACAACCCGAAGCCGCGGGGCAAATCCAGAAACTCACGATTCTAGTCATCGCTTTCATTGAGGCCATTTGCCTCTATGCGCTCTTGATCTCTATCATGCTGATCGGCAAGGGCAGCGAAGCCGACTCACACGGCAATGCGGCAGAACCGGAATCAGTCACAACAGAAATCTCTGAACACTAGGTTTTCTCAGGAGTGCTTGAAGCATGATCAGTTTCGACGGAGGCTTGTTTTTCTGGAGTCTTGTGACGTTTGGTGCGCTATTGTTCGTGCTGGCGCGTTACGCCTTCAAGCCTTTGGGTAAACTGCTTTCTGCCCGCGAAGAGAGCATACGCAAGGCCCTCGCAGACGCGCACGACGCGCATGAGAAAGCACGACAAGTTCAGCAAGAAAACCAAAAGGCACTCAACGACGTACGCGAAGAAGCCGGCCGCATTATCAGTGAAGGGCATAATGTGGTTGAGAAAATGAAACACGAGACACGAGATCGGGCTAAAGCAGAAGCCGATGAGATCGTCAAACAAGCCCGAAAAGAAATTGACAGGGAACTGCAACGTCGACTGGAAGATCTCAAAGGCACCGTCGCCAATCTCTCCGTGCGCATCTCACGTCAAGTATTGCGCGAACAACTCGATGAAGACCGCCATCAGCAACTTGCTGAAGATTTCGTAGACCGTTTGAAGAAAACCCAAACCCGTACATCTCGTGAGCAATAATCACATCACACTGTACGCCCAGGCCCTGGTCGCTCTGGCAGAGGCTGCGGGTCAACTGGAACGCATCGAACGCGAGATGCTCGACATTCAAGATCTGCTCAAATCCAACCGTGAACTCAGAAATTTTCTCGGCGACCTGACGGTAGAACATTCCGGAAAAACGGTAGCACTTGAAGAGATTCTGGAAAAACGCGTGCATCCCATTGTCACGCATTTTCTGCTTCTGCTCCATGCGGAGGATATGCTGCGGGAAATCGACGACATTGCGCAAACTTTCTTTACATTAGCTTCCGAGCGTCGCGCCAAGGCCTCGGGCTTATTGACATCTGCTCACCCCATCCCCGACGACGTACGCACTCGCATCGAAGCTGAAATCGGACGTATTCTTGGAAAAGAAGTGCACCTTCTGGTCCGCGAAGATGCCTCGTTGCTGGGCGGAATGCGCGTTCAGGTTGGCGACTTCGTTGTCGATGGCACCGTCGACCGTCAGCTCGCTGAAATGCGCAACCAACTTACCGACTAGCTATCTTCTGCTCCAGATTGCTCAATCAAAGACATTTTCGCCGTCTTTTTCACCATTTTCTCGTCTCAACATTGACTTACTTCCGTCTTCAGGCCATGCTGCCGGAATATGATTTTTGTCATTAGGAGGCCCAACTGTGAAACCATTGTTGCTACGGGGTAAACGCCCATTTTCGGAATTCAGATTAACTGATCTCTCCAGTCAATTGCACATCGCAATCCAAGGACAATCCATCCATGAGATTGATGCTCATTATGTCTATCTTCTGGAATGTGAGGCCGAGCTCAGCATAGACGTACGGGCCAAGGCCGAACAACTTCTCAGCGCCGAAGGCGAATTCGAGGCAGAAGAGGGATTCTTTGTCACTCCACGCAAGGGCACCATATCACCCTGGTCATCCAAGGCCACCGATATTTTCCGCAACTGTGGGCTGGCCGGTATTGCACGCGTAGAACGCGGCATCCACTACCAATTACGAACCGCTGAAGGCCGCTGCCTGCCGTTGACAGACCTCACATCCGCACTGCATGTACTGCACGACCGCATGACTCAGGGCATTTACACCGATGTCTCGGACATCTTTGCTCATCCAGCCCCAGCTCCCTTCGTCACCGTAAACGTACTCGAAGGCGGCCTCGACGCTCTCCGCAAGGCGAACGTTGACATGGGCCTGGCTCTCAGCGAAGAAGAAATCGAGTACCTGTATACGTCCTATAAGGCTATCAATCGCAACCCCACCGACGTGGAACTGGTCATGTTCGGACAGGTTAACTCGGAACACTGTCGTCACAAGATCTTCAATGCAGACTGGATTATTGATGGTCAGGCTCAGGACCGGTCACTGTTCAGCATGATCCGAAATACCCACGAGAAGAACCCGCAACGTACGCTCGTTGCCTACAAGGATAATTCCGGCGTCATTGAAGGGCACGAAGACGCCTGGTTTGAAGTCCATCGTGACGGCAGGAATGTCTACGATTTTTCTCCCGGACAAATCGACATGGTCATGAAGGTCGAAACCCATAATCATCCCACGGCTATCTCGCCATTCCCCGGTGCCGCAACCGGAACCGGTGGAGAGATTCGTGATGAAAGCGCCACCGGAGTCGGCGGAAAAAGCAAAGCCGGACTATGCGCATTCATGGTCTCCAACCTGCGCGTGCCCGGATTTGAGATGCCCTGGGAGAAGCATCATGCCGATTTTCCGTCACGCCTGGCTTCCCCGCTGGACATCATGATCGAAGGTCCCATCGGTGGCGCAGGTTTCGGAAATGAATTTGGCCGACCACAGCTCCTGGGCTTGTTCAAGACGTATGACGACATGGTAGAAGGGCGCTACCGGGGATACCATAAACCCATTATGGTCGCTGGCGGCATGGGAAACATCAAGCGCATCCACGTTGAGAAAAACGACATTCCGCCCGGCGCATGCATCATCCAACTCGGCGGACCCGCTATGCGCATCGGCCTGGGTGGCGGGGCCGCTTCCTCAATGGCTACCGGAAGCAATGCTGCGGACCTTGACTTTGATTCCGTCCAACGCGGCAATGCCGAAATGGAACGCCGCTGCCAGGAAGTTATCGACGCCTGTATTGCCCTTGAAGAAACAAACCCCATTCTCAGTATCCACGACATCGGAGCCGGCGGATTGTCCAATGGCTGCCCGGAACTCGTATCCGAAGTGGGCGGAACCTTTCAGCTCAGAAATATTCACAACGAAGATCGCTCCATGAGTCCCATGGAGATCTGGTGCTGTGAAGCACAAGAGCGCTACGTTCTGGCCGTGACTGCAGAGGATCTGCCACGATTCGAATCCCTGTGCAAACGCGAGCGGTGCCCCATGGCCGTTGTGGGTATCGCCAGCGGGGACGGTCATTTGCGCCTGGAAGACAGCCACTTTAATAACCTTCCCATCGATATTGATCTGCAGGTAATCCTGGGAAAACCACCTAAAATGCTGCGTGATGTTACACATCGTGAGCCCACGCTTCCCGAACTGGACCTATCCGAAGTGACACTTCCGGAAGCCGTGCAGCGCGTATTGCATTTACCGGCGGTAAGCAATAAGACATTCTTAATCACAATTGCAGACCGTTCCGTGACAGGGCTCGTCCATCGTGACCAGATGGTCGGCCCATACCAGACGCCAGTGGCTGATGTCGCCGTCACAGCTACTGCATTCCAGGCCAACACCGGTGAAGCCATGGCCATGGGCGAGCGGACAACCACAGCGGTCATCTCGGCACCCGCATCCGGACGCATGGCCGTCGCAGAGTCTCTCACCAATATTGCCGCTGCGGATGTAGGCTCCATACGCAATATCAAACTCTCAGCCAACTGGATGTGCGCTTGCGGTGAAGCGGGTGAAGATGCAAACCTGTTTGATACCGTTCGCTCTGTCGGTATGGATTTTTGCCCTCAGCTTGGCATTTCTATCCCTGTCGGAAAAGATTCCCTGTCCATGCGTACCGTCTGGAAAGACGATCAGGACCAGGATCAGCGACAAATTGCACCCCTGAGTCTCGTGGTCACCTCATTTGCGACAGTGGCGGATATCCGTAAAACGCTGACCCCGGACCTGAAAGAGGCCGACTCCGTTTTGCTGTTGATTGATCTGGGCAAAGGAAAAGACAGACTCGGTGGATCTGCACTGGCCCAGGTATACAACCAAATGGGTTGCGAATCACCCGACATTGATGACCCTGCCGATCTGACGGCCTTTTTTGAAAGCATTCAGGAGCTCCTGCGAAACAAAAAGATCCTCGCCTATCACGACCGGTCTGATGGCGGATTATTCGTAACCGTGGCGGAAATGGCTTTTTCCGCACGTAAGGGCGTGAACATTGAGCTCGCTGTTAAAGAGAGCGAGGCACTCGCCGCACTCTTCTCAGAAGAGGCCGGCGCCGTTATCCAGGTACGTTCAAGTGATCGGCAAGCCGTGCTGGATGCGCTGAAAACAAAGGGGCTTGAAGACGCGGTCACCCAAATCGGAACCCCCACTGCTGATGGCCGATTTACCATACAATGCAACGGAACCACACTTTTCAACGACGAGCTGACGACATTGCTCCAATGGTGGTCGGACCTCACCCACCACATGCAGGCACGTCGCGACAATCCCATTTGTGCGGATGAAGAATACTCTGCCCTTTCGGACAAACAGGACCCAGGGATGCAATTCTCGCTAACCTACGATCCCGACTCCGCGCCCACCATAAATGCAGGCGCCCGGCCTTCCATGGCCGTCCTGCGTGAACAAGGCATCAACGGGCAGGTCGAAATGGCAGCGGCCTTCCATTTGGCAGGATTTGAATGCGTCGATGTTCACATGACCGACTTGCTGTCCGGACGAGTAAAGCTGAATGATTTCACGGGACTCGTCGCTTGCGGCGGATTCTCCTACGGAGACGTATTGGGCGCAGGGTCCGGCTGGGCACGCTCCATCCTCTATAACGACGCCCTTAAAGACATGTTCCAAGCCTTCTTTGAACGCAAAGATACCGTATCACTGGGAGTCTGCAACGGCTGCCAGATGCTCTCTCAGCTGAAGAACATCATTCCCGGCGCAGAACATTGGCCTGCTTTTGTCCGAAACATATCCGAACAATTTGAAGCACGTTATGTCACAGTAGAAATACTTCCCTCGCCATCAGTTCTGCTCACCGGAATGGAAGGTTCTCGAATTCCTATCCCGGTGGCACACGGAGAAGGTCGTGTTGATTTCCACACAACCGGGTCCGCCGAAGAGGCTCAAGCGCAAGGACTTATGGCTATGAGATATATCAACCATGCCGGCGCGCCCGCAGAGAATTATCCGCTGAATCCCAATGGATCTCAGGGAGGCATTACGGGGCTGTCATCCGCTGATGGTCGCGCAACCATTATGATGCCGCATCCTGAACGAGGATTCCGCTCAGCACAGATGTCCTATCGGCCGGTAGATATGTTTACCGGAGAAGCGGGTCCCTGGATGCGCATGTTCGGTAACGCACGGGCATTTGTTTCATAAAAAAACGACCCGCGAAGCCGAAGCCCCGCAGGTCAACTGCTTATGTTTACACTATTAGGAAATTAAACGCCCTCTTCCACGTCGGCCTCAACATCCTTTTTCGGACAACATTTGCCTTTCTTGCCACCCTTACTGCGATGTGCTTTCATCCGCTTCTTATGTGCATTACGCATTTCACTCTTCGTAAGCTCGCCGTCTTCATCGGCATCGATCTTTTTAAAGATATCTTCAGCGGAGGGCATCTTCGCCGCGCGCGACTCATCCCACTTGTCGCCAAGGCGTTCCTTGTGCATGGCAATACGTTTTTCATGACCGACCTTGAACTCAGCGATCGAAATGGTTTCGTTGCCATCAGCATCCAACTTGGAAAACATTTCTTTTCCGTGGCGGTTCCCGCGTCCTTTACGATCATTCTTCCTATCGCTTTTTTCACACTCTTCAGCCCATGAAATTCCAGCCACAGACAGCACTACGAGAACCAACATTACCTTTTTTACTAAACTCACCTTGACCTCCTTGCGGATTATTATATTGAGAAGCCCCCCATGGGCTTCCCTGCTAACAACTATGACAACGTGCGTACAAGCCAAATTATTGCCGAAAAAAATAGAAAAGATATGATTAGCGTGCGCAAACACGCTCCCTGCTCACATTGTTGTGTATCATAAAACGATGACGACATGTCCCTCGGCAGGCCCGCTCCACTTGTCACGGGTTGAGGGGACGTGATGTGCGGAGAGTGCTTCTATGTGTGCAAACGCGCGCTCCAGGCGTTCATTTGATTTTCTGGACAAGTGCCAAAACAGCAGTGACATACACCCTCGCAGGAGGAACATGATGAAATGTCCGGCTAAAGACAATCATCCAATACCCTAAGCGCTTACGGTCGCTTTTGTGTTGGAGCCCGGGTGGTAGCACTGGCCTTCCTTGGGCGGACAAGGATAATATGTCTATATCCGGAAACTCGAATTGCGGCAACGGCAGGAGAAAGATCCTCAGGGCTGGCGCGTTCCGGGATATTTAGAAGAATCTCTGTTTTATTCGGATCGCCGCCATGCTTACGCAGCAATCTGGCTATTTTGGATGGAGGAACGCTATCCTCACCTATTGCAAGTTGTCCGGATGAGGTAATCGAGACCAACAAACGCTCTGCCTGCGAGGTGCCTGAAAGAGAACGGCAACCACAACCGCATAAAAGCGCGGCAATCATAATACATAAAATCCAACGTTGCATGATAGTAAGCCTCCAAAAGATATGACAAAAAGCTACCAATGGTATGCAAAAACAGCAAAGAAAAAAAGCCTGTGTCTATAAAGACACAGGCTTACATAAAATAAAAACCCGGCACCGTGCTACTCTCCCACAGGCGAACCCTGCAGTACCCTCGCCGCTGCGGCCCTTCACTTCTGTGTTCGGTATGGGAACAGGTGTTGCCTCCGCGCTATAAGCACCGGGAAAAAAAGAAAAGCATAGATAAATGGGTAGCAGCAACCATCACCAAGAGGACAAGAAAAAAAGATCAAGTCTCACGGCTGATTAGTACCGGTAAGCTGAACACATCGCTGTGCTTACACATCCGGCCTATCAAGGTCGTAGTCTTCAACCTGCCTTTAGGGACCGAAGTCCGGGAGATCTTGTCTTGGAGGAGGCTTGGCGCTTAGATGCTTTCAGCGCTTATCCGTTCCGCACATAGCTACCCTGCGATGCCGTTGGCACGACAACAGGAACACCAGAGGTGCGTCATTCCAGGTCCTCTCGTACTATAGAATGTTCTCCTCAAATCTCCTACGCCCACAGTGGATAAGGACCGAACTGTCTTACGACGTTCTGAACCCAGCTCGCGTACCGCTTTAATTGGCGAACAGCCAAACCCTTGGGACCTTCTCCAGCCCCAGGATGCGATG
>JADHWI010000044.1 GCA_016783565.1 Kiritimatiellia bacterium | reverse complement strand
CACCGTATCCATCTCCCAATGTCCATATTCACTTCTCTCATCGGCTTCTCGGGGTCTTTCGGTAATTGAACGGCCCTTAGCATTTGTATAGGCCATACGGGTCCCGTCCGACTTCTTCCGTTTCTTTATTGGTTTATAGGGAAGTTGCTCTCTGGTCACATTAAGCAGGCCATTGTCGATTGCGTAATAGACAGTACGCTCAGAAGGCAGCCACGAGTGCTTTCCTGTCTTTTTCAGGATCACTAGTGCGGCATAGGGAGAGAGCTTTTCCTCGACGATCTTCGTGCAGATTGCTTTGGCAATCCAGTTGGTCAACTTACCTCCTGGTCCCTTATTTAGTGCGGCCTGATCAGCAGCATCCTGCCCTTTGCGTGCCGAGTATACTGGGAATGGTTCAAGTTCGCTGTTCTTGTTCACGACTGTTCCCCGGTGGTATTCTCGGCTGACTGAGCTGCGATGTCGTCGTAGATGTCGAGCCAGCTCGGCGAAGTTGGTTCTCTTTTTGCCGGGGTAAAGTGTTCTGTCCAGCGTCTCAAGCCGAACTCTCTCTTCCCAAGTAAAGTGTTTTCCACTGCTCGATCTTTTGCCATTATTGTTCTGCTCCATAGGTCTCCTGGTTTGCTTTTTGTTTGCAAACTCTAGAAAACCAGATTTTGACCTATGGGGCACTCCTTGTTTCGCGATACCCCCCATGGGGGGTATCTCAACAGGACTTCTGCTAACACCTCCCTCTTCGCCCGGGGCCTCCCTCTCTACAGCTTCCTCTGAACGAACACACGATATGGAGCAAGCGTGCGTTTTACTTTGCACTTCACGGGTTTACTATAAAGAAAAACGGCCTTCCGTTATTTTCGGAAGGCCGTTATGTGATGCTATGTTGTTTTACGACTCGTTATTCGGCCGGGGCAAAACCTTCTGCGTATGCAATATCCGCACCGCTGCGAAGTCCTTTGAGAAATGCAGCGAACTTCTCCTGCCGACCCTGGTTTGCAAGATGCTCGCGGATTTGTTCGGTTGCTTCTTCAAGCGGCTGTACCGTCGCTTCGGTTTTGTTTGTGACCTTGATGATGTGGTAACCGAAAGGAGTTTTAACCACGGGGCCAATGGCGTCGATGTCTTGTGCGAATGCGGCTTTTTCAAATTCAGGCACCATGCGTCCGGAGCCAAACGAACCCAGATCACCACCCTTATCTTTGCTTGGGCAGGTTGAGTTTTCTTTGGCCAATGCCGCAAAGTCTCCGCCTTCTGCAAGCTGCTTGCGCACGGCTTCGGCTTTTGCCGCTGCTTCTGTGTGCTCTTCTTCGGTTGCATCTTCTTTGCAGCCGATCAGGATATGGCTTGCTTGAACTTCTGCTTCTTTTTTGAAGTATTTTTCATTCTCAGCATAGAATGTTGCGACCTGTTCGTCTGTGACGGGGGCAACACCTTCGGTTTCTGTTTCGAATAACTTGCGTGTTTTCTCGTTGTCGATAATGTCAGCCTGAAGCTGATCCATTGTCATGCCACGATCTGCCATGGCTTGTTCCAGAGTGGTGCCTTCTGGCAGGGTTCCGGAAATCTTTGCAATAACGTTACTGATCTCGGCATCGCTTACGTTGATGTTGCGCTTTGCAACTTCATCCTGGGCGAGAGTTTGATCGATGAACTGAGCAACCGCCTGCTGCTCAAGCTGACTGCCTGCCTGCTGGAGGAATGTCTGCATCATCTGGGGTGGCACGCCCTGGCGCGCCGCAATACCCTGAACTATTTCAGATGCTGTGCTGCGCGTCAGGGTCTTGTCGTTAACTGTTACGAGAACGGTATCGCTCATTTCGCTATTTCCTTGTTGTGTTTCGGGTGTTTTTGATGTGGAGACTGCGGGGTTCTGTTCCGTGTTCTGTTCCTCTTTGGGCTTGCTGCACCCGACGAATAACACGGTGACAACCAAGAGGCTCAGAGTCATATGGATAGATTTCTTATGCACGACATCACCTTTCTTCCGACCTTCTTCGCCTTGTGGACGTGTTTTCGGTCAGTCCTGTTATATATTATTTTCTGGCAAAGGCAGGTCTGGAGAGTCCTTTGACTTCCAGCCGCGAAAGCTGATGCCGCCACCTGAATTATCTTTATTGCCCGAATTTGGCACATCAGCTTGTGCACAAAGCGGAACGAATGGGGGGCACTGTACGTGAAGTGGCCGCACCAAGAAAGGAAAAACATGTTAAGAAAATCTCGCTGCGCGTACGGCTTTTGAGCTCAGTCCGTCGTCTCGCCGATGCGATCTTCGTATGCGGTGATTGTTGATTCGTGTTCCAGCGTTTGCCCAATGTCGTCTCGACCGAGGAGGATATTTTCCTTAATTGCCGGATCGAAGTCGAAATTGTAGATCACGGGCTCGTGGGTATGAAGGGTGACTTGCTGCGTGACCAGATCTACTGTTGCTTCAAGGCCGGGAGTGGTTGTTACGGTGTTAAAAATCTCGTTAACTTCGCTTTCGCTCAGTTCCACTGTGACCAGACCGTTTTTGGATGCGTTGTTTTGGAAAATATCGGCGAAGGCCTTGACGCTGCCGTCCTCGTGTTCGATCCGAGGTGCAATAACTGCACGAAAGCCTGCCTGCGCGACGGCCCAGACGGCATGCTCCCTGCTGGAGCCGCATCCGAAATTATTACGTGCAATCAGGATTGATGCGCCTCGGAAACGATCAGCGTTAAGTTCAAAACTTGCGTCGAGCGATCCGTCGGCCGCATATTTCCAGTCGCAGAATAGCGCTTCACCAAAACCTGTTCGGGCGATGGATTTCAAAAATTGTTTCGGTATGATCTGGTCGGTATCCACGTTAGCCCGATCCAGTGTTGCGATAATTCCACGGTGTTTCTCAAAAGATTGCACGGTAAGCTCCTTACATCCACTCTCTGACGTCAACAAAATGTCCGGCCACTGCCGCTGCGGTTGCCATTTCAGGGCTTACAAGATGGGTTCGGCCGCCTTTGCCCTGTCGCCCTTCAAAGTTTCGGTTAGACGTTGAGGCGCAACGCTCTCCCGGTTTGAGTTGGTCGGGATTCATTGCCAGGCACATGCTGCAGCCGGCAAATCGCCACTCTGCGCCAGCGTTCTTGAATATGCGATCAAGTCCTTCGGCTTCCGCCTGTTCCCGTACTCGCTCGGAGCCCGGAACAACGAGCATTCGCACGGTCTCGGCTACTTTGCGATCGCGAAGTATAGCTGCAGCGCGGCGAAGATCTTCGATACGCGCATTGGTGCAACTGCCAAGGAAGACGGTGTCGATTGCGATATCTGTGACGGGTGTGCCGGGAGTGAGGCCCATGTACTCCAGCGCACGCTCGGCGTCTACCTGACTGCAATGCGTCACGGCATCGGGAGAGGGGATGCATCCTGTAACATCGGCGACCATTCCCGGGTTGGTCCCCCAGGAGACCTGAGGTGGCAGGTCGCTGACATTGATGCTGAGTTCTCGGTCGAAACGTGCGCCAGGGTCAGTCGGCAGCTTGCGCCATTCTTTAATGGCGCGTTCAAGCGCTTCGCCTCTTGGCGCATAAGGCCGGTCATCCGAGGCCACATATTCAAATGTTGTGTCATCCGGTGCGATCATGCCGGCGCGCGCACCGCCTTCAATGCTCATGTTGCAAATGGTCATGCGCTCTTCCATTGTGAGCGCACGGATGGCATCACCTGCGTATTCCAACACATACCCAGTGCATCCGGCAGTGCCGAGTTCGCGGATTAGTTTGAGAATCATGTCCTTGGAGGTGACGCCTTTTTGTAAAGCGCCGCGGAAATCTACTTTCATTGATCTTGGCTTTTTCTGCCGCAGTGTCTGTGTGGCTAGAACGTGCTCCACTTCGGATGTGCCGATGCCAAAAGCCAGTGTTCCAAAAGCACCATGTGTCGAGGTGTGTGAGTCGCCGCAGACTATGGTCATGCCGGGCAGCGTGGCTCCCTGTTCTGGTCCAATGATATGCACGATGCCTTGTTTATTGCTGTCAAGGCCATATAGCGTGACGTCAAAATCGTTACAGTTTTTCTCGAGTGCTTCTATTTGTGCCTTGGATATCGGATCGTTAATGTTGTGTCGATCGTCGGTGGGCACGTTGTGGTCCATTGTGGCAAGGGTTCGTCCGGGTTGCCGCACAGAGCGCCCCGCCAGGCGCAGGCCTTCGAAGGCCTGTGGGCTGGTAACTTCATGTACCAAGTGTCGATCAATATACAGGAGTGTTGTTCCGTCCGGAAGAACGTCTACAACATGCTTGTCCCAGATCTTTTCAAATAGTGTCTTTGGCATGTTTTTCAATCGCTTTGTCTAGAGTGTGCGCTGTTGCACACGCATGGTTTAATTCTCATGGTTTATGGACAGGGTTTTAAGTGGTGTCCCCGCCCCGGGCCATAACGACTTTACCTGTTCGTACTAACTCGACAACGTTGAACTTCTTCAGCATGCCTGTGCATGCATCCACTTTTTCGCTGCCGCCTGTAACCATGACAATCATTGAGGTCTCAGTCAAATCAACAGTTTTGGCATCGAAGTGCTCGCACACCTGCAGGGCTTCCGTGCGTTCGTTGGTCGAGACGGCCACTTTGATTAGGGCCAGTTCTTTAACTACGGCGCTATCGAAAGCGTGATCTGTGCAGTGAATGACGTCTACCAGTTTGCTTACTTGTTGAATGATCTGGTCCAACCCCGCCAGTGATCCCTTGGCCGCAATTGTCATGCGTGAGTAACGCCCGTCCATTGAAGGGGAGACGACGAGTGAGTCGATGTTGTATCCACGGCGTGCAAAAACCTGCGCAACCCGTGCTAGAACGCCGGGCTTGTTGGCAACATAGACACTAAGCGTGTGAATGGTTTCAGTGTTGTTCTTCATATTCATATCGGGGTCCTCTCCGGTCGCGTATTCTGGATCACGTTGAACCTGTAGGTTTTTCCAGCTTTGTGTTTTTGCGGGGTTCTTTGATCAGCATCTCTTCCAGCGGTGCTCCCGCCGGAATCATTGGAAAGACGTTGTCAGTCTTCTCAACCATTGCGTTGATGACCACCGGGCCATCGTTGTAGTCCATTGCGCGTTTCAGCATCTTGCCAATATCTGCCGAGCGTTTTAGCGTAAGCCCTAAGGCAGGGGCGTAGCATTCGGCCAGTTTTGCGAAGTCAGGACTGCCTTCCAGATCCACGCCGGATTTTCGGTCATCAAAGAACAATTCCTGCCACTGCCTTACCATGCCGAGGTAACGGTTGTTCATGACGATTACTTTAACGGGAAGGTGATTTATGGATGCAGTGGCCAGCTCGCACATGGTCATCTGGAAACCGCCATCGCCAACGATGGCCCAGACCTGTTCTTGCGGCCGTCCGAATTGAGCACCGATGGCAGCGGGGAAGCCGTAGCCCATCGTGCCTGCGCCGCCTGAGCTTAGCCATGTGTTGGGCTTTTCGCTTCGAATAAACTGTGCGGCCCACATTTGGTGTTGCCCGACGTCCGTAGCGACGATTCCTTTGCCGCCCAGCATGTTGTTCAATTCGTCCAGTATGCATTGCATCTTGAGCCCACCGCGTTGCTTGTATGTAAGCGGATAGCGCTTCTTGTATTTCTCAAGCGTGGACAGCCATTCTGTTGTGTTCAGTTGCGCCACATGGTCTAATAGCGTCTCTGTTACTTCGCGGGCATCGCCCTGACAGTAGTGGTGACAGGGAATCATTCGACCGAATTCAGAGGGGTCTATATCAATATGTATACGAGTCGCATTATGGCAGAACATATCGGGTTTACCGATAATGCGATCGTCGAATCGGGAGCCGATGGACATAATAAGGTCACATTCCGCTACAGCTTTGTTGGCGTAAGCGGTGCCATGCATTCCAAGCATGCCCAGTGAGAGAGGGTGCGATTCAGGGAACGCACCTTTCCCCAGCAAGGTCGTGACCACGGGCGCTTTGATTTTTTCCGCCAATTGCATAATTGCATTCTGGGCACCGGCAATCAGGGCTCCGTGCCCCACCAGGAGTACGGGACGTCGCGATTTGTTGATGGCTTCTGCAATGGCGAGCGCGTCATCTTTGTTGATTTGACGATCCTCCGGTTTATAGCCCGGCAGGTCCATCTCGGGATAGAGATCACCTTCGAATGGGCCGGCGCTGAAATCCTTCGGCACATCAATAAGAACCGGGCCGGGTCGCCCTGTCGAGGTTATGTGAAATGCTTCCCGTATGAGACGTGGGATGTCAGTCGTTGATTTGACGAGATAGCTGTGTTTCACCACCGGCATGGAAAGATCGTAGACATCCGCTTCTTGAAAGGCATCCTTGCCGAGCATGGAGCTGATGGTCTGACCAGTGATGACAATCATGGGGATTGAATCCATGTGTGCGGTCATTAATCCGGTAATGGTATTTGTCGCCCCCGGCCCGCTGGTGACCAGTACGACGCCCGGCTTTCCTGTTGCGCGTGCGTAACCGTCTGCCATGTGTGAGGCACCTTGCTCGTGGCGTACGAGAATCAGCTTGATTCGTGAGTCCACAAGGGCATCATAAATAGGAAGTGCTGCACCACCAGAGAGCCCAAATATGTATTCAACCCCCTCGTTTTCAAGGCATTTAATTAACGCTTCTGCGCCAGTCATTGGTTTTGAGCTCATTTTTTTGTTCCTGCTCTTGTTGTTGACCCATGGTTGTCACTCTTTATTCGGTGTTTAAAAGAATCGTCGACAATATGGATTACATTTTTCGTGCATATTAACACGAATACTTTTCATTGCAACAACTAATAACCATAAAATATTGAAACTTGGCGATGTTTGGCGTATGGCCATTTTGTTAATCGATATTTTTGAGACAACCTGACATTTTTTATTACGACATGCGTGTTTATTCGTCGATTCTGTCGCAAAGTATGATTGTGTGGTTTGGTTTGTTGCTTTTTGGCTTGTTAATGGTTTCCGCCTGATCGTTTCGATTTGGTGGGACATTTTTTCGGAACTACCTTCTTCACAGCTAAACAGCATTGCGGTACTCTTTTTACGTAGATCATCAATTACTGCTCCTGATGTTTGTGTCGGGAATAAAGAAAGGGAGGCGTCGCATGGCGGAACTCACAGGAACGTTAACCCAGAAGAATCTAATGGCAGCCTTTGCCGGAGAGTCTCAGGCGCGCAATCGCTACACGTATTATGCGTCAAAAGCCAAGAAGGAGGGGTTTGTACAGATCGCCGATATCTTCGAGGAGACTGCGGATCAGGAACGCGAACATGCGAAACGCCTGTTTAAATTCATGACCGGTGGGGATGCGGAGATTGAGGCGGCTTTTCCCTTTGGAATGATTGGGGATACCGTTGAGAATCTCAAGGCTGGTGCAGCCGGCGAGAACTACGAATGGACCGAAATGTATCCCTCCTTTGCTGCTACGGCGCGCGAGGAAGGGTTTGAGGAGATCGCTAAAGCATTTGAGGCGATTGCGGTGGCGGAGAAGCAGCACGAAAAGCGTTATCTCGGTCTGGCCGGGAATATTGAGAATGGCATGGTTTTTAAGAAGAGCGAAACGGTCGTCTGGCGTTGTCGTAATTGCGGCTATTTGCACGAAGGAACTGAGGCTCCCGATATGTGTCCGGCTTGTGCTCATGCCCAGGCGCATTTTGAAATGCTTGCCGAGAACTGGTAGGTTTCAATCGTTATTGCTTTTGTACGTAAAATGTTGCGAAGCAGAATCGGGCGGACAGGCATATGTCCGCCTGATTTCTTTCTCACTTCTCTATGACGGTTACTGTATCGGCATAGGATGGTAACGGACGGAAGGCCTTTGCAAAGCCTGGTGTGATGAAAATGCGCATGGGCTCCGTGTCCGGCACAAACAATGCATCCACATCTGGATATGTTGCGAGTACCCGTTTAGATTCCTCTATGCCCAGTACGAAAAGTGCTGTTGAGAGCGCATCAGCGCGCGTTGCCGAGCGGCATAGTACGGTTACTCCGGCCATGCCATGGACGGGATGTCCGCTTCGTGGATCAATGATATGCGCATAACGTTTTCCTTCAATCGTTACAAACCGCTCGTAGTTCCCGGAGGTCGCAATCGCCATGCCATCGGTCATGGTAAGGGTTCCCAGCAATGCGTTTCGCTGTAGCGGGTGGCGCACTCCAACGTTCCATGGTTTGCCTGACCGCGCGAGACCACCGCAGCGCAAATTTCCTCCGATGTTGACCATGATGCCGCCGGGAACTTTATCTATCAGTGTGTCATAGCAGCGATCCACGGCATAGCCTTTGGCAATGCCGCCAAGGTCAACTTCCGTCGCAGTTCGGGTCAGGAATGCTGTTCGCTCATTTACGACAATATAACGTTGACCCATCTTTGCCAGTGCATCGGTGATGGTTTGCTCATCTAATATGACTGAGGGAGGTGTTCCTGTGTTGAATCCCCATGCGCGTACAAGCGGTCCCACGGTCACATCGAATGCGCCATCACTGGTGCGGGCGTATTCCTTGCTGAGTTGTAACAGGTCGCGCGTGATCTCTGATATCGGAACCGGCGTGTGGTTGCCCGCAGATCGATTGAGCGCCGCAATCTCGCTGGTGTTTGTGTACACGGTGACGCGATCGTTGATGTCCTGTACAATGGTTTGAGCGCGTGCAACGCATGCACGAAGATGCACCTGCTCTTTTTGAGGAACGGATACAGAACAAAATGTTCCCATGCACATCCATGTGGTCTGCGCAGGAGGTGTGTCACGGCGGCAGGCGCCCGCGAAGACTAAGAGGAGCATCAGCACGCTTGTGCGTATCCGCATCCAGACCCACCTTGAATCCTTTTTGTGTCTATTTGTCATTGTTTGTTTTGTGAGAGGTGCGTGTCTTCGAGAATCGGCGCTCTTGTAGAATGCTTGCTCGTGCCATGCCGGAGAGTTGTTGCAGATCAAAGGATTGAACAAACGCATCTACAACGTCCGAGTGGTTCGCACCATCGAGCGCATTCAATTTCTTGAGTGCGGTGTGGGCTTGTGTGTCATTTTGGCAGGCGTCCAATAACAGTACTGCAGACTGTAGGAATAGACGATATGCAGTCAGGATGTTTTCATCGTCCGGATAACGAGTGGTTGCGCTTTCAAAAGCCAGGCAACATTTTTCAAATAAGTCTGGGCGAGCCCGGCTTGGAAAACCCGCAGAGGGCAGTGTTGCGGGAATGCGTCCCCTGAAAAACAAGGTGTTCAATGATTGATACAATGATCGCTCGCACTGCAATTGAGCGGCTAGCCCCCGTTTCTCGCGACCGACCCAAGCCCAGTAAATCGCATGTGCTTCTGCCGTCCGCCAGTCCAGGGGGCCGAAACGTGCATCAATGATGCTCATTTGCTTCACGTTCAGATACCATCGCTTTCGTAGTAAATCTTTTGGTGGACCTGTGCGTGGTGCACCCTTGGTGTTCGTTTGTGATAAAAACCCGCCTGGGGGTAGCGCCTCGGATATGCTCTGTGCCCACTGCCGTTTGTAATAGGCGTGCGAGTGGTCCAGTGTGCTTCCTATCTTTTGTTGATAGATCCAGGCTAACTCCGCATATAAAGTGGCGTCATCTGGATTGATCGGTAGACCGCGATTCTGGAGCAGGTTCAGTCCTTGTGTCACCCAGCGCCAGCGCTCTTCATCTTCGGTCATGAGGGCGCTGATGTTGTATGCCATATTCCAGGCGTGATAGGCCCAAATCTCAGCACGATGAGCATCAAGTTGTGTGATCCAGTCAGAAAGCTGGGCTAACTCGAAGAAGCGTCCCTCGTCCTGTAGGTATGTTGCTCTTAACCAAAGTACATCAGCAATAATTCCGCGGAACCCTCCAAGTACGACCGTTGCAAAGGTCACAAGGGGCGTTCCTCCCTCCAGTTCCGGTGTTTCACGATCGCCTGTTCGCAATCGATAAAGATTGCTGTTCACGCTGCCAGACACAATCAGTGCCAGTATAGCAACAGTGACGAGAAGAGTTGTTCCTTGTTGTTTAGTCATCGAGCCAGCTCCCGTCGGCTTAGATACCATCCGCCGGCAAGGCTAAGGAGTCCTGGGTAGAGCAGGCCCAGGAGCAAGACGCATTGAACGGTTTCTGACCAACGGATTCGGATTCCATGAGATAGTTTGTGCACGGCATGGATCTGGCCCGTTGGTGTAATCATTTTGTGGATGCTCAGTAGTGTTCGTTCTGCTGATCTGTCCTGAATGTTGACTTTGCATTCGCCATCGGCATGTGCATGCGTGTGTACGGGAGTGGATGCTGAAAATGCCATGAGGTGAGAAGCCAGAATGATGATGAGGACGGAAAAGGCTGCAAACGAGGCCACGGGGAAAGAAAAAAGCGATCCAAGGGTCACGCCAATGGCTGAGAGCGTTGCGAGAATGCATAGCATGACCAGCATGGCGCGAAGGAGATTCCAGCAAAACGCGCCTTCGCCGATCAATAGAACGAGTGGTGTATTGCGATGAAAAATGACGGTTTGGCTGTCAGGCTCCTTCGGATTGGTATATGTAATTTTGTGGGCTTGACCGCTGACGAGCGTTTTCGATGGAAGGGTTAACACATTGCGGCGTTTGAGCGTTTGGGTTATCGGCAATTGAACCGCTTGGGGTTGGCTTTCTGAATGTACAAGCCAGAAGCCGTTTAATAGCCGTGCGTTCAGCACGGTGGGAGCCAACCGATATTGTAATGTTACCGGGGACTCGATCGTCAGTTTATCAGGCAAGTCAAATATCCATGTTCGGGAGTCACCCGGTTTAACGATAGCCTGTTCCGCCTGGATTCGTTGCTCGACGATACGCAGTGCTTCTTCCTCATTTTCTGCTGTAATTAATCCGCTCTGTTTCAGGTTATCTGCTCGTCTGTGTAAGGCGTGTATATCAATTGTGGTACGGTTTGGAGTGATCCGTTGACGTGCAGTCAGCACTTCGCTTCGAATAAACTTTTCATCCTCTGGGGTGTTTGCCTGCTGCATGATCCGTTGGGTATGCACGACCAGAAGCAGCGCCACGACTAACAGACAGAGCGCATTTAACAGAATAATTCCAAGCCATTTTCCCAGCCAAAGTATATAGGGGCTCAATGGCTTTACGGCGCATAATCGGATTTGCTTTCCTTCCACTTCCTGAGACACTGTCCCGGCTGATGCCCAGAGGGTACCTATGCCTAGAATGGCCAAGGCAATGGTCATGCTGTAAGACAGGGCAATACGTAGCTCGCTGATGACGGTGCCGTCTCCGCGAACGGACAAAGGTAATGCAATACATGCAAACAGTAGCACCGCCAGTAGCGATAGCAGTAGTCGTGAACGCACCGCGGCGCGCATGGTATGTATCATAATGCCTAAAAGCTGACACAACATGATTGGCATCCTCAGTGGTCTGTGGGTGATGAGAGATAGTTAGCGACACTACGGGAATTGCTGTCATCCGGATCTTTCGATGCGTCTGAGCCTGCTTTTTGAATTGTGTGCAGGAAAAACTCTTCCAGTCTCAAAGCGGGATGATCCACGGCAGGTTCAATGCCTGTGTGCTTGGTAATGAGGGTTGTCAGTTCCTCTGTGTGAATCGCAGCCTGGTGGGGTAGGGTCAGGCGAATGTCGCCAGGTGTTTGTAGTAGATCCTGCACATTCCCTTCGGCTTGCAGGCGTCCCCCATAGAGAATCGCGATACGATCACATACGTCTTCCACATCGGCCAACAGGTGAGAACAAAGCAGTACTGTTTTTCCACGCTTGGACAGGGCCAGGATCAAGTCTTTGACCTGGCGTGTTCCAATGGGATCGAGGCCGGATGTGGGTTCGTCCAGAACGATTAGATCCGGGTCATTGAGCAGGGCTTGAGCCAAGCCGATACGCCGTGCCATACCTTTTGAGAATTCGCCAACCGGGCGCTGTGCAGACTGTGACAACCCAACCATATCGAGTAACTCCTCAATGCGTTGTTGTCGAGTCCGTGACTCCATGGCAAATAGTCTCGCGTAAAAATCCAATGTCTCTTTTGCGGTCAGATATTGATAAAGATGAGATTCCTCGGGAAGATATCCAATGCGGGCTTTGCTTGCTGTATGCGTGGGGTTTCTCCCCAGTACGGTGATGTTTCCGGACGTGGGGTGCAGCAGACCAAGGAGCATTTTTATGGTTGTGCTTTTTCCTGAACCGTTGGGTCCCAGAAGTCCAAATACTTCTCCCGGGCGAATTGAGAGCGTGAGGTCTTGCACGGCAGTTACTTTTGGGCGTCGCCAGAAATCACGGAACACTTTGCTCACGCCTGTCAGTTGCGCAATGGTCTCCGGCTCTGCCTTTTTGTTTGTCATGGCTGAATCACCTCACTTCAGTTTTATTGAACAGTGCTGCGCCAATACACAATAGCGTGGTGGTTACCGCTGTAGCATATAGTGTGGTCATGGTCAGCAGTCGGGCAGGGATATGCCCCTCATTTGCCAGAAAATCGGCTGCCCAGAAATGTTGCCAGTTGGGAATGATATTGTGAAGAAGGTGTGCTCCCGCAAAAGCCTCGGTATGAATGCCGAACCAATAATCGGACATGAGACCAAGGCAAAAGATTGCGACGCATAGGGTCATTGTGGGTACAAGCGTCAATCGGGTTGACAATGTGAGAGCGAGCGCTGAAAACATCAGAAGCGCAAAAGTGACAAGCACAGATGCGGGTACGATGCGCCATTGAACATGGGTGTGGTAAGGAGCCCAGTGTCCGGCCTGATCGAAACAACCTGCGAATCCAAGAAGGAGCAGGAGTCCCAGTATTAAAGCGACAAAAGCACTGGATTGGAACGCACCGCGTTTTAGGTAATGAAAAACGCCGCCCACCAGGAATGCCAATCCCGGAACGGTCAGCAACAATACAGCAGTGCGCCAATCCGTGACATATCCGAGAATGCGTTCGGTATTTAAGAAGCGTTCTGCGCAACGTTCGGCTAGTAAGGTCGCGATGCATGTACAAACGGAATACATCATCACCAACATGGCAACGCCGGCAAATTTTGCAGAAAAAAACAGGCCGCGTCCCACCGGTTTGCTGAGCACTGCTGCGGCTGTGCCGCGACGTAACTCGCGCGACAGTGACACGCAGGATGCATAGCCAGCCAGAAACAGGCCGAAGAATAAGTGGAAGGCCAGGCCGCTATCGCGGGCCAAACGACCCGCTTCGCCAAGATTGTGCAAAGTCAGCACTGGCGTTAATGCCGTAGCGAGTACGGCACCGGTTGCGAGCAAAAGGCAGACAGGCTGACGCATTGCTTCAAGCGTGGTCAGCCTTGCCAGTGCCAGGAACTGTCCGATACGGCGCATGCGGTTCCTGTTCCCGCTCGGCGACATGCTCTTGCATGCGCCGAGTCGTGCCTGCTGTTTCTGCGTTTAGGACTGTTCGTCCATCTCTTCAAGCGCCTGTCGACGACTGAGTTTGATGCGGCCTCGATCATCGATGGCGATGCATTTCACCCACATTTTATCGCCCATCTTGCAGATGTCCTCAACGCTCTCAATGCGGCGGTTGGCCATCTCGCTGATGTGAACGAGCCCATCTTTCCCCGGTAGAATCTCAACGAATGCACCGAAATCCTTAATGCCGGTAACGGTACCTTCGTAGATTTTGCCTTCTTCTGCATCTACCGAGATGAGTTCAATTTCGCGTACGGCGATGGCCATGCCTTCACCGTCGATCGCAAAGACGTTAATGGTCCCGTCTTCTTCAATGTCGATCTGCGCACCGGATAGTTCAGTGATACGACGGATGTTTTTGCCGCCGGGGCCAATGAGCTCGCCGATCTTTTCGGTATCGATCTTGAGGGTCTCGATGCGCGGCGCATGCGGAGACATTTCTTCGCGCGGCTGCTCAAGCACGGATTTCATGTTGGCCAGGATCTCAAGGCGTGCTTCGTAAGCCTGCTTGAAAGCAGCTTCAACGAGTTCCCACTTCAGCCCCTTAATTTTGAGGTCGACCTGGAATCCGGTGATGCCTTTCTCTGTCCCGGCAACTTTAAAGTCCATGTCGCCGCAGTGATCTTCTGTGCCGAGGATGTCCGTTACGAGTACGTCGTGGTCCTCTCCGCTGAACAGCCCCACAGAGATGCCTGCCACAGGGGCAGTGATCGGCACGCCTGCATCCATAAGCGCAAGCGTTCCTGCGCATATGCTGGCCATGGAGGAGGATCCATTCGACCCCATGATGTCTGAGACCAGGCGTACGGTGTACGGATAGTCTGCGGGAATCGCTGGAGCCAGTGAACGCTCCGCCAGGTTGCCGTGTCCAATTTCGCGACGACCGGTAAACCCGAGGCGTCCGGTTTCGCCGACGCAGTAGGGCGGGAAGTTATAGTGCAGCATGAATCGTTTCTCAGATTCGCCGCCGGTCACGGCATCAAGTGACTGCTTGTCAGACTTGGTGCCCAGCGTGACGGTGCCCAATGCCTGGGTTTCGCCGCGATTAAAGACTGCCGAACCATGTGTGCGTGGCAGCAGCCCAACCTGGCCTGAAAGGTGGCGCAGTTCATTGGCCCCACGGCCGTCAATGCGTTTCTGACGCTCCAGAACGTTCTTGCGAACGACTTCGATTTCGAGCTCATCAAAGGCGGCGCGAAATGCTTCGTCAGTCATCTCGGGAAGCTGTTCAAGCAGTTTCTCTTTGAGGCTGGTTTTGACTTCACCGATGCGATTCTGGCGCTCCAATTTCCCGCCAATCAGCATGACTTCACTGAGCTCGGCTCCGGCGATATCGCGGGCAGCGTTCAGCACGGTCGGGTCACCTGCTTCATCTTCGAATACCTTTTCAGCCAAGCCCATTTTTTCGCGCAGCTCAATCTGCGCGGCGATGATTTTCTCGCAGGCGGTCTGAGCGAAGCGCATGGCATCAACCATTACCTGGTTGTCGAGTTCCTGGGCATCACCTTCGATCATGACGGGCAGTGTTTTGTTGCCAGCGTAGATCAGGTCCAGGTCGCAGCTTTCACGTTCTTCATTGGTGGGATTAATGATGAATTCCCCATCTACGCGGCCGACACGCACGCCGGCTATCGGGCCGTCAAAAGGAATTTCGGAAACGAACAGAGAGGCGCTGGCAGCCACGATGCTCAGGATGTCCGAGTCATGGATGCCGTCAGCCGACAGCAACATGTTATTGATCTGAACATCATTGCGATATGTGCTGGGGAACAGCGGGCGGACAGGACGGTCAGTCAATCGGGAGGTCAGGATCTCCTTTTCGCCGGGCCGTGCTTCACGCTTGAAGAACCCGCCGGGAAAACGTCCGGCGGCATAGAATTTTTCGCGGTATTCAACCTGCAGGGGAAAGTAGTCTATGCCTTCGCGTGGTTCTTTGGATGCGGTCACTGCGGAGAACAGGACCGTGTCACCCTGGCGGACGCTGACTGCGCCGGCAGCCTGTTGCGCCAGAAGGCCTGTTTCGATGGTGATTGTTTTGTTGGGACCGATGTCAACGGTAACGGATGTGGTGTTTTTCATCTTTTTGCTTCTTTCTTTCTTTTGGAACAGCCAAGACATAGACCTCAGGCGTTAAGCGACCTGTAGAGGCGGTGTCGAGTGGGGCTAAGATTGGACGGCACGAATACGTTAGCGCCGGATTGAAAGCTGTTTGATCAGCTCTTTGTACCGTGCTTCGTCCGTCTTTTTCAGGTAGTTGAGCAGACGTCTACGGGCGCTTACCATCTTGATCAAACCGTATCGCGAGCTGTGATCCTTGCGATGCTGTTTGAGGTGTTCTGTAAGCTGCTCGATGCGCTTGGTCAATAGAGCCACTTGCACATCCGACGAACCGCTGTCCGATGAATGACGCTGAAATTGCTCTTTGATAGCCTGTTTATCGATCTGAGACATACCCAATACTGTTCCTTGTTCTTGCTTCTTACTTATTTTGTATTTCTGTTTGTCGCGCAGACTATATTACGCTGAAGCAATGAGTGTAAAGCCTATCTTTAAGATTTTTTTCAGCGAGAATTCGTCGCGTTTTCATAACATCATTCTTTATCTCGTTGCACATGATTTCAATTGAGTCGAAATGTTGTTCATCACGCAGCCGGTTTATGAAGAACACTTCGATGTCCTGTCCATAGAGATTTTGTTTCTCTCCTATGAGATGAAGCTCAATCACGCGGACATTTGGGTTTCCGCCGACGGTGGGTCGAGTTCCAAGGTTCAGAACGCCGTCATAGATCTTTTCTCCGACGGCAGCATGCACGGCGTACACTCCCTTAGGTGGCAAAGCCTCATTGTCGCAGGCCAGGTTGGCCGTGGGAAAACCCAGTTTGCGGCCGAGGGCTTCGCCGTGAATGACGGTTCCAAGAATGCTGAAGGGACGCCCGAGGTCTGCTGCGGCATCTTGCAGGCGGCCTTCAGTGACTGCCGCACGGATGCCTGTGCTGGACACGACTGCGGTTTCTCTGCAGACGGCGGTAACCGCTTCAACGGCAATTCCACATTTGCCTGCAAGGCGTTTGAGGAGCGTCGCGTTCCCTTGTGCTTTTTCACCGAAATGCCAATCCATACCCACGACGATCTGCGTCAGGGTGGGAACAGAGTTCAGCAGCTCGTTGACAAAGGTCGGTGCCGGCGTGGAGGCGAACTCGCGAGTAAAGGGAAGCAGCAGGCAGCCTTGAATGCCAAATCGCTTCAGGAGCATGAGTTTGTGCTTGTTGCATGTAAGCAGGGGAGGGGGGGCGTCGCCAACCACGCTGCGTGGGTGAATGTCAAAGGTCAGAACCCAGTTTTCTGCATCGTATGATGCGGCCGCATTCCGGGTGGTTTTGAGAATCGCCTGGTGTCCAAGATGAACCCCGTCAAAGAAGCCGGCCGCGAGAATGATCGGAGAAGATTCGTGTCGCAGCGATTCGAGATGCCGAAGGACTTTCATTTAGCGTTGCGAGCCTTTCGTCTGGTCACACAAAGCGGCGCATGGGAAGGATATGCTTCGCTAATGTGCTGACATCCCATTTCATAATCGTTTCCAGCGGATAGGCGTCGGTGATGGAAAGTGATCCGCATGCGATGCGATGCAATTGGTCGAGGTGAGCACCGCAATCCAGTGCTTCGCCGATATCTGCACAAAGCGTTCGTATGTATGTGCCTTTTGAGCATTTCACTCGAAAAGAGGCTCGTGGTGGTTCGAATGTCAGCATTGTGAAATCGTAAATATGGACGATGCGGGCTTTGCGTTCAACGGTTTGGCCTTTACGGGCACGCTTGTAAAGAGGCACGCCATCCACTTTGATGGCTGAAACCATGGGAGGGGTCTGGTAGATGTCCCCTTTGAATGCGGTCATTTGATCGAGAATTTGTTGTTTGGTAATGCCGGATGGATCTTGTTCGCCAGTGATAGTGCCTTGGGCATCCTGTGAATCGGTCGTGATGCCAAGGCGCATTGTGCCTTCGTACACTTTATCTGATCCGAGGAAATGGTTGGAGAGTTTGGTTCCTTTCCCTAGAAGAATGGTGAGCAAACCGGTCGCTTGCGGGTCGAGCGTACCGCCATGACCGACTTTTTTGATTCCGAAATGCCGTCGTATTGTTGCAACGATATCGTGGGAGGTGGGCCCGGAGGGCTTGTTAACCAAGAGGACCCCATCCCAGGGGTTTAGCTCGCGAGGGGCTCCCGGGTTTCCCGAAAATCGTGGTTGTGCGCTCATGACGTGACCTTCGTAGTGTCATCGCGATCATCGGTGTCGTTGTCTGTCTCGTCTAGAAACTCGCTGTCATCGCCGGGGTTCATCTCGCGCAGGATGTTCAGTACGTGGTCACCTTTCTCAATCCCTGGATTGAGATCAAAGGTCAGTCGGGGGGTGTACTTCAGCTTAAGGTCGGAATTGATCATGCGCTGAATATCTTTTGCGTGTCGGGATAGTTGCCGCATCATTCGCTGGCGGTCTTCGACATGTTCTCGTATAGAGATAAAGACGTGAGCTGAACGCAGATTGCTGCTGGTGGACACATGGGTTACCGTGATGGCAGACATGTCGACTTCATAGTCCTGCAGGACATGATAAAGGGCTTCGCCAATTTCACGGCGCATTAGCTCGTTCACGCGTGCCAGTCGATCCGTACTCATGATGATTCGTCCATGTTTGCAGAAATGTCAGGGAGATGGCCCAAAGCGGTGCGTTGCCGCGCACAACGGTATTGCGATTCTAGAGGGACTGTTTCACTTCTTCAATTTCATAGAATTGAAGAATATCTCCTTCGGCGAAATCGAGATAGTTGTCCAGGCGGATTCCGCATTCCTGCGATTCGCGTACCTCGGGCACTTCATCCTGAAAATGTTTCAGTGACGCAATGGCGCCTTCGTAAAGTGTATCGGGACCACGTACCACGCGGGCGCGGTAGGAGGGGCGTACATTTCCTTTCGTAACCATGCAGCCCGCAACGCGATTGCGTTTGCCCATGTCGAAGATAGCTTTGATGACAGCAGATCCGCGCTCCCGCTCTTCCTTTTTCGGAGCCAGGAGACCGGTCATGGCTTCCTTGATATCATCAAGCAATTCATAAATTACCTGGTAGAGTTTGACGTCAACACCTTCGTGTTTAGCCGTAGAGGGAACCTTGGCTTCCTTGCCAACATGGAACCCGAGGATCACGGCGCTTGAGGCGCTGGCCAGCATGACATCGTTTACCGTGATGCTGCCGGTATCCGCCAGCAGGAGATTCAAGGAAACTTTGTCGCTCTCAATTTCTTCCAGTGATTGACGGATTGCTTCCACACTGCCTTGTGTGTCGGCCTTGAGGATGGCGTTGAGTTGTAGCTTTTTGTCCTCTTCGATGGAAGAGAAGAAATCATCCAGGGATGTCTGGCGAGTGGGCAGCAGCGTATTGTCCTTGAGCCGTTGCTCTTCTTTTCCCGCCACGGCGCGTGCCGTCTTCTCGTTTTTTACGATGCGGAACTGGGCCCCTGCTTCAGGAACGCCTGACAAACCGAGACATTTAACCGGTATGGCGGGGCCGGACGTCTTGACTTTAGCTCCATGATCATTGACCAGAGCACGCACGCGACCCCAGTACTGCCCGCAGAGTATGATGTCGCCAATCTTAATGGTTCCCTTGGTGACGAGTAGATGCGCTGTGGGTCCCATGCCTTGTTCAAGTTGTGACTCGATAACGAAGCCACTGGCCATTCGTTTGGGATTGGCCTTGAGCTCAAGCACCTCTGCTTGAAGCAGGATCATTTCCAGCAGCGTATCAATGCCTTCGCCTGTTTGCGCGCTAACAGGAATGACAATGGTGTCCCCTCCCCAGTCTTCAGGGGTAAGATCTTCTGCAAGGAGCTGTTGTTTAGCCTGTTCAACGTTTGCCCCGGGAAGGTCTATTTTGTTGCAGGCGACCATGATAGAGACACCTGCTGCTTTGGCATGGCGAATCGCTTCCTTGGTCTGCGGCATGACGCCGTCGTCTGCGGCAACGATGATGACTGCGATATCTGTCAGGTTCGCACCGCGCGCCCGCATGGACGTAAAAGCGGCATGCCCTGGTGTATCCAGAAATGTGATACGATTGCCCTGTCGCTCAATAGTGTAAGCGCCAATATGTTGCGTGATGCCGCCTGACTCGCCCTTGGCTACGACGGCGTTGCGTATCTGATCAAGAAGGGAGGTTTTGCCGTGGTCGACATGCCCCAGAAACGTCACCACGGGTGGTCGCGGCTCAAGATCTTCCGGGCGATCGTCCTCTTCCTCTTCAAGTTCATCGATGGGCTTGACAACCGGTCGGACCACTTCAGCGCGTTTGACGACTTCCAACATGAAGCCATGTTTGATCGCAATTTTTTTGGCCGTATCCAGGTCGACCCGTTCATTGATCGAGGCCAGAACATTCATGCGCATCAGTTCTGCGACAAGTCGATTGGGACGCACGCCAAGTTGCAACGCCAGGTTTTTGACCGTGGGGCTACTATGTAGCGTGATGGTTGGGTTGTCCGACATCTTGTAAACTTCGGCCACCGCTTCTTCGGGTTCTGTTTCTTCGGGTTCCGCCTCTTTGGACTCTTCCGTGGTGGGCTCAGCCGGGGATACCGTTTCTTCGATTGCCGCTTCTGTCGCTTCTTCAGCAGGCGTCTCTTCCGGTGTTTCTTTTTTAGATGTCTTGGCCTTCTTGGTCGCACCCTTTTTTGCGGGTGCTTTCGTTGCCGCTTCGACCGCTTTTTCTTCGGCTTCAGCAGGGGCCTCCTTCTCAGGCGCTTCCTCTTCCGGAGTCTTCTCTTCCGGTGCTTCTGCGGGTGCTTCAGGCGATTCGGGAGCCTTGCCCGTTTTGATTTGCTCGACCACTTCGTCTGAGACCACGCTGACGTGGTTCTTAACTTCAATCCCGAGCGTTTCCAGCTTGGCAAGGAGATCCTTGCTTGTGGTGCCGAGTTCTTTTGCCAGTTCGTAAACTCTCATAACAGTGTCGTTAAGACGACTCTCCTTCGGATTGAGCGACCGCCGCTTCGTAGATGCCCTTTGCCGTTGCTTCATCGAAACCTGTCATCTCTTCCAGGTCCACCAATTCTGCCGTGACAATGCCTTCCACGGTCAGGAATCCTGCATGAACAAGCTGCTCAGCCTGTTCGTGCGTGATGCCCTCAATAGCGGCCATCACCTCAACGGCTCGCGTAACTTTCTCTTCAAAGGACATTTCGCTCTCATCTTTCTGGATGTCGATTCGGATACCCAGAAGTTTGGCTGTCAAACGAACGTTTTGTCCGCGTTTGCCAATGGCCAGAGAGAGTTGGTCTGTATCAGCGACCACATGAACCAGTCCCGGATCTTGTGTGTCGATCTCAACTTTAGCGAGTTTTGCAGGGGAAAGAGCATTTGTGACATATGTTTTCAGGTCTTCACTCCAGCGGACAATGTCGATTTTTTCGCCGGATAGTTCTCTTACGATATTTTTGACCCGCATGCCGCGCATTCCCACACATGCGCCCACGGGATCGACTTTTTCGTCGTGCGAGACAACCGCAATCTTGGTCCGGTACCCCGGCTCTCGGGCGATGCCTTTGATTTCAACGACATTGTCGTTGATTTCGCTGACTTCGAGCTCAAAAAGACTGCGAACAAAGTCCGGGTGACTACGTGAGAGCATGACGCTGGGACCTGCAGGGTTTGGCTGAACGCTTCTGATCAGGCCGCGAATACGGTCACCCACCTGGTACTCTTCTATCGGGACGCGCTCTTTCATCGGCATGATGGCTTCGGCGCGACCCAGATCAATAATGATATCGCTGCGATTGAACTGCCGGACCGTTCCGCTCACGATGTCGCCCACGCGGTCTTTGTATTCATCAAATACGATTTCACGTTCGGCCTGACGGATTTTCTGCAAAATGGCTTGTTTTGCAGTCTGCGCGGCGATTCGCCCAAGGTTGCGTGGAGTGACTTCCACTTCTAAAACGTCACCAATATCGGCATTTGGGTTCGTGGCACGGGCATCATTCAGGTTGATTTCCTGTGTACCGGGTTTGACTTTGTCCACCACTTCGCGGTGTGCATAGGCCTTGATGTCATAGGTCTTGCGATCAATCTCGACACGTAGTTCCTGATCTCTTTGCCCGGGAATGCCCTTGCGTGCCGCCGATTGCAGCGCAAATTCCACAGCTTCGATCAGCACTTCACGCTCAATACCGCGCTCGCGCTCCATATAACTCAAAATAGTCTGTAATTCGTTGTTCATGGCTCAACCACCTCTTGGCCTAAAGCCCTTCGTCTGTTATCTTCATGGCCATTGCCCTGCCCTCAAATAGAAACAGAGTGGACATAGACCCACTCTGAACACCATCAGACGCTTGATTTTGGGGCGGGAATAACCGTATATCGGTGGCACAGATCCAGTCAAGAGGGAATCAAAGGTTTTTTTGAAGCTGAATATGGAGTTGGGAGAGTCGATGACACATACAGAGTTCTGGGATATCTTGCGTGAAAAGAATGGGTATGACACGCCCGAGTCCTATCCGAGTTGTTTGCCCGATCGTTGCTTGGGACGGTTGGATACGTGGTATAAGCTACGGGTGATGGGGCGTAT
>JADHWI010000043.1 GCA_016783565.1 Kiritimatiellia bacterium | reverse complement strand
GTCGCTTGGGAAGGATGTCATGATTTCCAGCAAGCATGTGTAGTGGAGGCTTGAGTTTCTTGAGAATCTTAAAGCCGGCATTCACTTTCTCTGGTTGGTCCATGTTGTCAGCACCGACATCGCCGGTGTGAATAACGCAGGCAACGGGCATGGGTAATTTGTTGATGGCAGTGATGGCTTTTTCTAAACGCTCGTGATGCCATTGCCTGCCAAAGTGTGTGTCTGTGATTTGAACGAAGTAGAGTGGGTCATTCGTGTCAGCTTGCGCAGAGAAAAGCGGGATTGCTGTTAGAATAACTATGAGCAGCATGAGAAATGTGCGACGCGCAGGAGTATGCCACTGTTCGAAAAAGGCGCCAGACATTTCTGTCTGAGATGGATTTGTGTGAATGGGGGAGTGAGGCTGTACGCCCTGCTTATTGCGCCGTCGTCTCATGACGAATGTTTCCTCTAGTTTCGGTATATCACTCCATCCAATTGGTCTGAAAGGCGGCCGCTCTGTAGATAAGACTCGGGAAACCTTAATCAATGACTGGCTATTGTGTGTTCCCGTGATCACCCATTGTCTTCAAGTATTTGAATAACTGACTGTCAGTAGAGAGAATCAGTGTGGTGTCGGGGGTTACAACTTTTTTGTATGTTTCCATCGACTTGACGAATTCATACAGCGATCGGGATTCCGGGGTTTTGTTATAGGCCTCGGCATAGATTTCAGTGGCGAGGGCATCGGCTTGTCCGCGAATCTCTTCAACCGCTCGATAGGCTTCCGATTCGATCTTCTTGAGTTCTCGATCTTTGGTGCCAAGAATCCGGGCGGCTTCTCCGTTGCCCTCGGACCGAAAGCGCTCTGCAATCTGACGTCGCTCACTGATCATACGGTCATAGATTTTCAGTCGTACGCTTTGGTTGTAGTTGATGCGTTTGAAGCGCACATCCAGCAGTTCAATGCCAAAGACTTTCAGTTTGGGTGCCGCTGCACTCAGCACTTCCTGTTCAAGCAGTTTGCGTCCCTTCTGGATTGGCAATAACACGCCGATCGCACTTTGCTTATCAGTCAGAGTTTCGTCCTGGAGAGGTTCGCGATTTTTCGTGGTGCGAATCATTTCAATCAGCTCATGTTTCGCTACCGCGTTACGTGTCTCGGACCCGAGGATGTCATCTAGTCGTGACCGTGCGCTGCGTTCATCCCGCAACCGCAGGAAGTATTGCAGTGGATCGTCGATGCGCCACCTGGCGAATGTGTCCACAGATATATATAATTTATCTTTGGTTGGCATGTCGGTTGGGGTGCCGTCCCATTCCAATATGCGTGCTTCAATGCGATTGACTTTCTGAATGAAAGGAGCCCGTAGTTTGAGGCCCGCGCTTGTGACCGGAGTGCCGACAGGTTTTCCGAACTGAGTGAGGATAACCTGTTCGGTTTCGCGAACGGTATACAGGCTGTTTCCAAGCAGCATTGCTGCGATTAAAACCAATATAAAAACGGGAATGATCTGAAGTGACTTCATTTCAGGCCTCCTTTCTTTCCGCCGAGTTGTAGGAAGGGGAGCACCGACTGGGCTTCTTGATCAATAATAATTTTGGAGTGAAGCGGCGGTAGCACCTCCTGCATGGTTTCCAGGTATATGCGTTGGTGGGTCACTTCGGGAGCCTTGATGTATTCTTCTAGAAGTGCCTTGAATCGGGTTGCGTCCCCTTCGGCTTCATTGACACGGCGGAGTCGGTAGCCTTCGGCTTCCTGTACACTCTGATCCTTACGGCCCAGCGCCAGAGGGATGGAGCGATTGTATTCCCTGCGAGCTTCGTTAATGAGTTTTTCTTTTTCCTGCTGAGCCTGGTTTACCTCGTTGAACGAGCTTTGAACCGGTTCTGGAGGGTTGACGTTCTTGAGTTGTACCTGGTCGATGCTGACGCCGACCGTGTATCGGCTTGCAATCTCCTGCATCTTGAGGAGGGCTTCAGCTTCGATCTCCTGACGTCCGATAGTCAGCACTTCGTCTACCGTACGGTCTCCTACCACCTCGCGCATGACAGACTCAGAAATGTCGCGCAACGTGTCTTGAGCGTTGCGTACTCTGAAAAGGAACTCGACGGGGTTGGAGATGCGGTATTGTACGATCCATTCGACAAGAGCAGAGTTAAGGTCACCGGTCACCATTCGTTTTTCCTTGTCTGATGAGGAAGAATATTGGTGTGGGTTGGTGGCACCGCGTGTGCCGAATCCAAATTCCTGTTTCAGTTGGCGCTGGATCGGGACCATTTGAACGTGGTCGATACCAAACGGAAGTTTGGCCTTGAGGCCGGGTTCGACCTCCTTGATGTAGCGACCGAACCGTACGACGACGCCAACGGAATCCGCTTCCACCTTATAGATGGATGTCATGGTTGCTGAGATCAAGATTATAGCAAACACAATATAGACAAGGTTGTTCCCGCCTGGAATATGCTGCTTTAGTGCTTCGATATCTGTGAGTTGATCAAGGGACATTGGACCCCTCCTTTTCTCTTTACCTTGTGAATCGAGTCAGACCATAGCACAACGCGTGCAGCAACCAAGCGCAATCATTCCGTGTCGTGAGATTCAGAAACTAGTAGAGCCATCTGCGCAGAAAGCTTTAGTGGTGCACAGGCTTGTCGTCTTGGCGCGATTGGGATACCATGCGGCTTAATATAGGGTAATGGACAGGCACTGATAATGAAGAAACGTGATCATTTGGACTTCTTGTGTACGGTCGGTGAATTGGGAGCAATTCTTGCCGGTAGTGCGGATGTGATTGGCGTGCTTCACCGTTTGGTGGAGTTGGTGGCCAAGCATATGCAGGCAGATGTTTGTTCGGTATACTTGTATGACAATGTTGCGCGAGAATTGGTGATGCGGGCTACATTCGGGCTGAAACAGGAGTTGGAAAATTCTGTACGACTGATTGAGGGTGAGGGGTTGGTGGGGTTGGCCATGCGGGAACTGCGCCCGATTCTGGAGAATCACGCAAGTGCAAATCCCAATTATCGCTTTGTTGATGGCTTGGGCGAGGAACGGTTTGAGTCTTTTCTTGCGGTCCCGATCACGCGTGGCGTGGAAAAGGTTGGAGTCATCACGGCTCAGCGCGAGGAGCGCAACCACTTTGCACCAGATGACGTCATGGCATTGCGCGCCGTTGCAGCGCAAGTGGCAGGGACGATCGAGAGCGCCCGTCTGCTGATGGATGTGAAGAGTTCGAAAGCAGCGGAAGACGCTGGTGTTGTCTCTGAGGTGGTGGCCGAACAGATCGTACGCGGTATGCCGGCGGCTGAGGGCTATGCTTACGGGTTGACATCGGTTCAAGGAGGTAAGAAGGATGCTCTGGGGCACGGTCGACTTTTTCCGCATGCCGGGTTGGCTGAATTTCGAGATGCTGCGGAGCGGACAGAGCAACAGATTTCTGCTTTGCAAACGACGCTTGGAGAGACTTTGCCAGAGGCCGCTGCGCTGATTTTCGAGGCGCAGATTCTGATGCTTAAGGATGAGAGTTTCGTGGGTGCCATGGAGGAGCGCATCAAGGAAGGCACCTCGGCGGGAGCAGCTATTGCGGATGTTGCGGAGGGGTTTGCATCGTTCTTTAGAGGCAGTGCACATACTTACATGCAGGAGAAAGAGAAGGACGTGCTTGATGTCAGCCGTCGTCTCCTGGACAATCTTGCCGAATCGGCGGGGATGGGCGGCAGTGCTGAGAAGCATGCGATTCTTGTTGCACGCGAGCTCTACCCTTCCGAAGTCGTGATGGCCACGATTGAGGGGTTAAAGGGGATTGTGCTTGTTGGCGGTGGTGTTACGACGCATGTGTCGATCCTGGCGCGTGCGATGGAGCTGCCGCTGATCATTACCGAAGAGCATTCTCTACTGGATCTTCCAGAAGGTACGCATCTGTTGTTGGATGGTGCGACCGGCAATATCTATATCAACCCTTTGAAGGATGTGGTCGAGCAGTTTGAGGAGACAGCCCGGCAGCGGCAAGGCCTTCTACCTAATGTAGAGATGCGCGATGTGACCTTGACGCAGGATGGCACTCGCGTGCACCTGATGGCGAATATCAATTTGTTGAGTGAACTGGAAATGGCGCGTGATTTGAAGGCGGAGGGCGTGGGGCTTTACCGCACCGAATTCCCGTTCCTGATTCGGTCCTCCTTTCCGTCGGAGGAGGAGCAGTGCTCTATTTATTGCAAGCTTACTCAAGCTGTTCCAGGGCAGGTGATTACGTTCCGAACGCTCGACATTGGAGGCGACAAAATGCTCGCCTATTTTGATCATGGGACCCCGGTGAATCCCGCTCTGGGTTTGCGTTCTATTCGTTTTTCTTTGCGGCATCGTGACATCTTTATTCAACAGATACGGGCGATTCTCAGGGCGGGTGTCGGGCAGGAGAATATACGCATTATGTTTCCGATGATTTCCTCGTTGGATGAGCTGCGTGAAGCGAAAGCTGTTGTGGCTGAATGTATTGCGGCGCTTGTTGATGAGGGGATTGAGCATTGCTCACATCCGGCGATTGGAATGATGGTTGAATTGCCGGCGGTGCTTGGTACCATTGATGCGTATGCAGCCGAGGCGGATTTTTTCTCGGTGGGGACAAATGATTTTATTCAGTATATGTTGGCCGTGGACCGGGGGAATGCTGAGATGTCTCAGTATTATTGCGCACATCATCCGAGCGTGTTGCGCGGGCTTGCCCGCATCGCAGAAGCGGCCGTGGCACAAGGGAAGGACGTGGCCGTTTGTGGTGAAATGGCGCATCAACGCAGGTACCTTGCGTTTCTGCTTGGCGTAGGGTTTGATACCTTCAGTGTGGACCCGCATTATTTGCCTTACATGCAGGAGACTGTCGCAACGATCGATTTGCAGGAAGCGAAGGCATACGCAGCATCATTACTGGCGGCGGATACGATTGCAGAGGCTGATATCTGTTTGGAACAGCTGCCGTAGACCGAGACTTTTTGGAGGCGAGTCGTCTGTTCGGCTGATGGGGAACCGGTCAACGTGTCGGTGCGACGATTGAATTCATAAAGTTTTATTGAACCTCTTTGCTCCAGTGCCTATTCTACCGCGCACTGAAACGAAGGAGCTTTTGGATGTATGATCCGGTAACGAGTCGAGTTGATTTTTGTAGTGCTGAGGACGCGGTGCAGGCGTTCTGGGATGAGCATGGGACTTTTGAGAAGTCGGTTGAGCAGCGGCGTGGCGGCAAAGAATTTGTCTTCTATGACGGCCCTCCGTTTGCGACTGGGTTGCCGCACTATGGCCATCTGCTGGCAGGAACAATTAAGGATATCGTTCCGCGTTATCAAACTATGCGCGGTCACTACGTGGCCCGACGGTTCGGTTGGGATTGTCATGGATTGCCGATTGAGGCGCTTGCGCAGGAGGCGCTTGGTCTGGCTGGCACCGGTGCAATTCAAGAGGTGGGCGTTGATGTTTTCAACGAACAGTGTCGCTCAATGGTGCAAACCTATGTTGAAGAGTGGCGTCGGACTGTGACGCGTATGGGGCGTTGGGTTGATTTTGATAATGATTACAAGACGATGGATACCTCCTTTATGGAGACCATCTGGTGGGTGTTTGGGCAACTCTGGGAGCAGGGGCGCATCTACAAGAGTTATCGCATCATGCCCTATAGCTGGAAGCTGACGACCCCGCTCTCCAATTTCGAGGCCAATAGCAATTACAAGGATGTGCAGGATCCTGCGATCACCGTGCGTGCTGAGTTGGTCAATGGGCCCGCAAAAAGCGGTGATGAACCATGGTATGTCATTGTCTGGACCACAACGCCGTGGACGCTTCCCGAAAATCTGGCGGTTTGCGTTGGCCCTGAGATTGATTACGTAGCGGTGCGCGATTTGAAGGGTGGCTGCGTGTATGTCATGGCCGACGCGCGCCTGGATGCCTATTATCCTCCGGTAAAAGCTGGTGCGGAAGCGGAATCGCCGAGTTACGAGGTGGTCGAGCGCTTCAAGGGACGCGATCTTGAAGGATGGCGCTATGCTCCCATCTTTCCTTATTTTGCCGATACGGCTCATGCATTCCGCGTGCTGGTGGATGATTTTGTGTCCACGGAGGATGGTACCGGCATCGTTCATATGGCACCGGCTTATGGTGAAGATGATTTTCGTATCTGTCGTGAAGCAGAGATTAATTTGGTGGATCCGCTTGATGAGAATGGCGCATTCACTGATGCATTGCCCGAATATGCCGGCCAGTTCTGTAAGGATGCGGACAAAGCCATTATTCGCCGCCTTAAGGATGAAGGCAAATTAGTGCATCAGAGCACAGTGAAGCATAGCTATCCGTTTTGTGAACGGACCGATACGCCATTGATCTATCGCGCGATCGAAGCATGGTATGTCAGGGTTGAAGATATTCGTGACCGCCTGGTTGAGTTGAATGATGATATTCATTGGGTGCCTGAGTATGTCGGAAACAAGCGCTTTGGCAATTGGTTGCGGGATGCGAAAGACTGGAACATCAGTCGCAACCGCTACTGGGGGTCTTGCATCCCGGTATGGGTTAATGATGCGGATCCCACGGATATGATCTGTGTGACCTCTATTGCGCAGCTCGAGGAATTGTCCGGCGAGAAGGTGGACGATCTGCACAAGCACATAGTTGACAAGATTGTGATTGAGCGAGACGGCAAGACCTATCACCGCACGCCTGAGGTGTTGGATTGCTGGTTTGAGTCGGGAGCAATGCCGCTGGCGCAGCAGCATTTTCCCTTTGAACGCAGTGATGAACTGGACAGTTTCTATCCTGCTGACTTTATCGCTGAGGGTTTGGATCAGACACGAGGCTGGTTTTATACCCTGCTTGTGCTTTCGACGCTGCTATTCGATAAGAGTTGCTTCCGAAATGTCGTGGTTAACGGGCTGGTTTTGGCCGAAGACGGCAAAAAGATGAGTAAGCGTCTGAAGAACTATCCGGACCCCATGGAGGTGGTGCACAGCTATGGTGCGGATGCCATCCGGCTCTATATGATTAATTCGCCCGTGGTGCGTGCCGAGGATCTACGTTTTTCAGAGAAGGGGGTTCAGGAGGTCATGCGTCACCTGTTGATTCCGTTGTGGAATGCGTACAGCTTTTTTGTGACGTATGCAAATATTGATGGGTGGAGTAACGAACAGGCGACAGGCAATCCGAGCAACAATGTACTGGACCGCTGGATCAACAGTTCTCTTGAGACGTTGATTGCATCGGTGACTACAGCAATGGATGGATATGACTTGCAGCGCGCGGTACGTCCATTTGTGCAATTTATCGAAGATCTGACCAATTGGTATATTCGCCGCAGTCGGCGTCGTTTCTGGAAATCACAGGATGATGAGGACAAATCGCAGGCGTACGCCACACTGTATCACGTGTTGATTCAGCTGACAAAAGTGGCCGCGCCATTTGTTCCGTTCATCAGTGAGAGTATTTATCGAAACCTGCGATCGGCCGATATGCCTGAGTCTGTACATCTTTGCGACTTCCCGACAGCCGATGGTGCCTTGCGAGATGAGGCGTTGGAAGAGGCCATGGGGTTGGTGATGACCTGTGTTAAAATGGGGCGCCAGCTCAGGTCGGAATACAATCTGAAGGTACGTCAGCCGCTATCCCTTTTGCACGTTGCGAGCCGCAGTGAGCGAATCAGGAAAGAGCTGGAACCTCTGCAGGATATTATGCTGGATGAGTTGAACGTGAAGCAGGTTTCCTTTGGGGATAGTGAGACGGATCTTGCAGAATTGAAGGCTAAACCGGACTTCAAGAAGTTGGGTCCGCGCCTTGGTCCCAAAGTAAAAGCGGCTGCGGGTGTGGTAGCCCGCATGAGCACTGATCAACTGGCGGCATTGCTTGAGGGTGAGACGGTCATTGTGGATGTCGACGGAGAAGCGCTTGCGCTCACGAATGAGGATGTTGTGGTGGAGCGTGTGCCGCATGCGGGGTTGGTCGTCGCAGCTGAAGGCGAAATCCTGGTCGCGTTGGAGACTGAATTGACCGTGGAGCTGGAGCGTGAGGGGCTCGCTCGTGAGTTGGTCAATCGCATTCAGAATCTGCGTAAAGAGGCGGATTTCGAAGTGACGCAGCGAATTTGTGTGGCTTTATGTTCGAGTGAGCTGCAGATTACAGAAGCTGTTGCCGAGCACCTTGACTATATTCAGACTGAAACGCTCTGCGAGGCTTGTTCCATGCATGATGCGTTGAGTGGTGACGTGACTGAACTCGATTTGAATGGCAAGGTTTGTTCGATTCAGATTAAGCCGATTTGATGTAAATAAAAGCCCTCGGTTCAAACCGAGGGCTTTCTCAGATTATTGAGTTCTTAGCTGTTTAGAAGCTATAGATGAATTTAGCCCAGAGCCTTTCGCCTTCCGGCTTGTTCTCTGTTTCGGTTTCATCCATATACTTCAGACCGAAGAACATGTTTTTGTGGCGATAGCTGATGGCCGGACCCCAGCCGAACTGTTGTCCCTTGTTGTCGCCTGCATCCATGGGTCCGGCAGGCGTCATGACCATACCGTCGTCTCCAGTCACTTGCTTCTCATAGAAACCGCCAATGCCTAACCCCAGCCCCTTGAACCATTTGGCGACCATGTAATCGACATGAAATACATCACCGGACTCGTAGTCGGTGTCGTCATTCTCGAAGTTGATGTCGTACATAAGCTTGGTTGAGACTTCGTAGCCCTTGTCATCGAGATAGGTGCAGGCAAAGACGGGTTCAATGGTCCAGTAATTGCGACCTACATTGGCGATATCATCCTTGTCGTACTCGCCGACAGGAACGTAGATGTCAATGCCGGCGGCCCAATGGAAGGGTGGTTTATGCCAGCCAAGAATCAGAGGGTCAACGATCAGATCGCCGAGTCCAAACTGGTTATCGCTGCCTCCCGGAGTGGTCACATCAACGTTCAGGAACGGCACGAAGATGTGTTGCGCGACCGATGCGCCGAACAGAGTGGCTTTGCTGACATGAACGTAGCGAATTACATTTCCGTAGACTTCGAGATCAAAATCTATCGGGATTGAGTTGCCACGACCATCTCTCAGTGTGTCTGCACTATAGTACAGCGAGTAATCGATGATGTGATGACCGGGAGGAGGGAGTGCGCCTGTGAGAAATCCCTCAGCTCCGTTGGGGTAGGCACCGCCGCCTCCCTCAGTTGCGCTGGCGCTAAGCGCCAAAGACATTATGAATAGCCCGACAACGCATAGTCTCATTTTCCTCACGTGCACCTCCTTGTTTGTGTGACGAGAAATATGACTTGCAGTCATTATCCAAACGCAAGGAATTAGTGCAACAGAAAAAAGGCCAGAGAACAATTTGTTCTCTGGCCTCTTTGTTGGCTTGGTTGGTGTTACTTCTCTGATGGAGAATCATCAGCCTTGAGATCGCCAAGTGCATACTGAATCCCGGCGAGATAATGTTCGAGGACTGCCGGGGTCTGGAAAACGCTTACGTTGTGGCCAAGGGAGCAGTAGAAGAGGCGGCCCTTGCCCACGGGTTTGATCCAGGTAATAGCGTAGTCTTTATCGGTTTTCTCGCGATTGCCTTTGCGTGCTGCTGTTGCAGGATCACTCATGTCGAGGCTCAGCAATATTTTACGATCCTTTCGGGAGTAGAGTGGGCCTTTGAGTTGGTAAATCTCGTCCTTGATTTTGAAGCCTTCGCCATTGAAGGATTTGTTGAGTGGATGTTTGGGTTCGTCAATCTTGACCGCCCATGTGCCGCCCGCGCCCCAGGGATGCCCGCCGAACTGGCCGCCCATCATTGCAGCGCCTTCGGGCCATTTGTAGAAGTTGTCCGTTGCGCCGTGGATGCCGATGATGCCTTTTCCACCCTTTACGAAGTCCATCAATGCGACTTTCTGGTCGTCTGAGAGCGTCAGTTTCGTGGTGTTATTCAGAATGATGGCGTCATAGTTCTTCAGGTTGTCGGCCGTAATGGTGTTGAGATCATCGGTGAAGGTCGCCTTGTAGGCGCCGGTTTTTTCGCCAAGTAGTTCAATCGCTTTGTTTCCCGTAGGAATGACGGAGTGATAGAATCCCTGGCATTTCCAGATGACCAGGATCTTACGATCCTTTTTTGTTTTCTTGGGTGCCTTCTCGGGAAGGGCTTTCGTGATGCCGGCGATCACATCCTCTTTTACTTCCGGCAGTTTTGCGGGTGATCCTGCGAAGCTCTGGCAAGCCAGGGCGCAGAATACCAGCAGGCTGATCATTTCGGTGGTGACAGATTTTATTCTCAATGACATGGGAGCCTCCATTTGATTGGTTGTTACATGACTACAATTCTGGGAATAGTAGTGGCTGTATCCGTTTTCGGCAAGTGTCGAGCGTTCTTTTTTCGCCTTTACTCAGTCGTTAGCGGAAAGCTCTCGGAGTGGCTGTTGAACTCTGGAGCATACATGCATTGAATCTGTGCCATCCCGCTTTGGTAGGCTCCCTTATGCTGAATACGCACGGAATATTCAAAGACGTAGGTTCCTTTCGGGAGATAGTCGATGAAGAAGTGGCTGGCGGTGTCGCGCGTGGATTCGTAGTAGGCCAGGCCGTCCTGATATTTGTATTGCGAGAGCACGTTGACCGGTTCCGTGCCACAGCCGCGTTGATCTTTCATGTGTACGTATTCCATGTCGCGATCAGTCCGCAGTTCAATGCGTACCACCAGCTCGTTGCCGACTTTCAGTTTGCCGTTCTTCACAGGGGTTAGAATCGGTCCCTTGGCGGTGTTCTCTTTGATATACAGCGTTTTGCGGAGTGTCAGAGGTGTTGCTGAGTGGGGTGTCACTTTTGACATATCCTCAAGATACTGCCAGTGAACGCTGCCCCAGGAGACGCCTTCGTCGACCTTGCGTACCGTGATCTCTCCCATCTTGGGCTTGATCTCAGTACCTGCAAAGCGCTTTTCGTAGAAGCCTGTGCCTGCTTCCACCTTTTCGGGTTTGATCCATTCTCCGCCCAATGCGACGTCCACGAGTTTATCTGAACTTAACAATCCGGTACCGCGCAGAAGCAGTCCGTAAACCGCGTCGGCTGTGGCCTTGGTGGTCTTCCAGTCCTGTGTTTGTTTCTGTTTAAGAAGCCAGACCTTGCAATTCTCCACAGACTCAACGTCTTTAGCTACTTCGTTGAATGCTTCGATCATCATGGCCTGGGTTTCGATAGGTGCGCGGAACCACCACCAGGAATGCTCTGTGTCGCGCCAGAACATGCCGAGTTCCTCGCTGGTGACGGCACGCTCCCGAAGGGAGATCATGATATCCTGCGTGGTTGAGCTGTCGCGACCGAAGCGCGTGAGCCCAATGGCCAGGTGTGCTTCGGATTGACGATTGCGCAGAGTCGTCCAGTATTTGTCCGCCTGGTCCAGGAAGTAGTCAACCGCTTTGCGATGTTTTGCTGATATTGCTTTGTCCTCAAGGAAGAAGCTGCGGCAATAGAGGTAGAGGCAGATTGTGGGCGAGAGGTGATTCTTGTCAGGATCGGAATGTTTGAGAATGTCGCGATAGGTTTTGTCGATCCACGCATCCAGCCTGGGTGTGGCCTTGATCGCCAAGTCTATGTCGATCCCTTTGACCCCGAGGTGACGCAAACGACCGAAGCCGGTGGTGATATACAGCGTGATATAATCGTTTTTTGGTCCTCCCGGGAACCAGGACCAGGAGCCGTTACCCCGTTGTAGTTCTTCCAGACGCTTCATGGCGCGATTGATTTCCGCATCGAGACGGTTGTTGTCGAACAGGATGCCCACATTGCGTCGTGCCTGGCTTTCGTTGTCAGCCTGGCGAACCCACGGAGTTTCCTCGAGCATGACCGCCTTGAGATCCTGGTTCTTTTCAAGCGGGCTATCCAGAGCGTCTGTGCCTTTCCATAGGTCGAAGACCCTGCGAATCTTGGGGTCGGACTGCGCAATGTGTCGTGCCAGTGCATTGGCATAGAGGCGGTTGAACGTTTGTTCGGAGCACTGATGCGGATATTCCATGAGGTAGGGGAGGGCCATCACTGCATACCAGGCTGGCTGCGAAACCATCTGAACGGTTAGGCTCTGGTGGCGTAGCGAGTCTGACTTGCCGGAATCTGCCAGTTTGTCGAAACGGAATTTCTTGGTTTGTGCATCCCGAATGGGCAGAGGCAGTGATTCGGTCACGAGAATACGGCGCGACAGGACGGGTAGATACCCTTCCTCACCGTCGGACAGGGTGTCGGTTGCGGCCACGGCTTTGTATGTCAGAAAGCCCATGCCGTCCGGCACGGCGATACGCCAGAACAGAGAGCGTGATTCTTTGGAGGGAATTTCGAATGCCTGGTCTGTCGTAGTGTTGGAGAGTTCGGTATCGCGTGATTTGGCGCTTTGTACATCGCTGAATGTTAGACGCGCGGTTCCTTTCTGTATCTCGTCAGACTGATTGAGGATCTTGACGGAGAACTCCAGTACATCCCCCTCGCGCAGGAAGCGGGGCGGGTTCGGCTGGACCATCAGGTCTTTGGCCGTGACTACGGAGTCCTGCAGGTATCCGGAGCGCAGGGTTGCATCGTGGGCGAACCCCATGAACTTCCACTGAGTCAGCGCCTCCGGCATGGTGAACTCCATGCGAACAGCTCCGTCTTTGCCGCTGATCAGATGCGGGAAGAAGAAGGCGGTTTCTTCCAGATTCTTACGAGCCGTGACGGTGCTCAGGTCGGGTTTGGGTTCCGGTGGTGCAGCCTTCTCTGTTGCAGCACCGGAGGCGCTGGCGCGTCCATTCATACGATTCATGGCTACACCGTCTGAGAAGGGATCAACAGCTTCGCTCAGTGTGCTGGATACGGACGGTTGGGGTTCGGCTGCCGCTTCCATAGACTGGGCCATTGGGGCATCCATGGGATTGAGTCGGATGCTGGCTCTCATTAGTTTGGGGTAGTGATGCCGCCAGAAGGCTGTGATGTCACGGGGGAATGTGCGATAGGTCAGGCTGCCGTTACGATGATGATGCGGCCAGTTTCCCTGGAGGTGCTGCAGCCAGCGTGTGCTGCTTTGAAACTGCGCATTGCGTCGTGAGGTATCGTGGTAAAACACGTTGATTGCCTGCTGCCATCGATGCGGCAGGTAGGCGTCAAGGGATTGGTCATAGAGTGCCGCAACCATCTCCGCTGTGGCTGCTTCGTTATCAGGCCCGGTGATAACTGCAGTCCAGGTTTCTTTTTCGCCCGGTCCCAGTTTTGACGTGAAGTGTTCCCACTTGATGTTCAGTTTCTTGTTGCTCCACGGAACACTTATTGATTGCTTGGTGAGGTATGCACGGTTTTCGCGCACCATGGTGACATGGACGGTGAATCCGCCGCGCATGCTTTCGTCGACGCGTTGAGTAATGGTGTGTTGTGTCTGTTTCGGGTCGGTCCAGTAGCGCTTGATCAGTTCGCCGCGATGCTCAATTTCGACGAAGGCGCGTCCCGTCTTGTAGCCGGTTCCCCACAGGGCGGAGAAGGTCTCTCCGGGTTTCGCACTGGTTCTTTCCGAGCTGAACAGGTACGGGATCTTGAGTGTGCAGCGTGTACTGTCGGAATTCACGACGCGGATCGGACGCATGGCGCTAACGGAGGTTCCGAAGCGGTCTTGTGTTTCGAGTATGGCGCGGTAGTGGCCTGCCTTGAGTTTGAATGCCATTTTCGTGTTGCCGAATGCGTCGGTCTCGAAGCGCGTCGACTCAATCACTTTTCCCAGTTCCCATGTATTGGGGTCGGATAGGTCCTTTTGTGAATTTGGCAGACCGCCTGCGCGCATGGACGGATGGAAGTAGGGACGATGTCCGGGAGCGGCCGACCTCTGCACGGTGGCGGGTTCTTTGAGCTTGTGGATCTTTACGGTGCCTTTAGCTGTTTGAGGTTCACCGTCGAGCGTTCGTGTTTCGACCCTGAGGTTTACTGGGGCTGATTCTGTTTGCCACTCTGTTGCTGACAGGGATGCTTTGAGTGCGGTGTATCCTACGTTGACTATACGCTGTCCTGAGCGTGTTTCGCCGGCGCTGTCCGTGACGTCGGCGTAGACCGTGTAGCGGAAGGTGGGTTCAGCAGTGCGGTTCACAGACCTGTCGGGGGTGGCCTGGAAATGGATTTTAAAGCTCCCGTCAGTTTCAGTGCGTACTGAGCCGTGTGTGATTTCCTGGCTAGTGCCTTGAACCGGCGGCCACCACCAGAAGCACCAGCGCCACCAGATGGGGAATTGCACCTCGCGGACGACGCGATATGACACAGCGGCATCGTCGATGGCTGCGCCGGTATAAGCCGTGGCGTGCCCGGTGAGTGTCACGGCATCGTCCAGGCGTGGAGCGGTCTTGGGTTTGTCGAGTTCCACGCGGAACTTGGGGCGTTTGTATTCCTCTACGTTAAGGAATGTTGAACCGGACGGTCCGCTGCTGATCTGTATGCTCATGCGGCCCATGAGGCGATCGCGCGGGGCGGTAAAGCTCCCGTTGAAAGCGCCGTAATCATTTGCAGTCAGGGCGAGGCGCTCAATCTCTTTCCTGTTGACGTCTTTAAATACCACGGTGAGGGACTGTTGTGGCAAGACGTGGTAGTCATTGTTATGCTGATCCGAGCGCACACAGATGCCCTTGAATCGGACGGTTTGTCCGGGGCGGTAGAGTGCACGGTCGGTAAAGAAGAGCGTGCGTGTGAACGGATCGCGTTTGCGGTTCTGTTGGTAGGCGGAAATGGGGTTTTGAGAGCTGATGCGATGCTCCCCTGTTCCGGCGAGCAGGACATAGGCCTTATGGTTGCTCAAGGTGAGCGCGAACAACCCGTTTATATCCGTTGATGTGCTCGCTGCGGCAGTGTATTTGCCATTATTGCTTCTGATCCAGCTGCGAACCATGCACTCCTGAACGGGTTCGCCGGTGCGTGCATCCAGGACAAATCCCTCAACTTGACCGGCTCCGTGCTGAGAGCGGATGATCATGGATAGATTGCTGACCCAGAATGCGGTGAAATGAACCTGATTGTCGTTCTTTCTGAAGTCCTCTTTTTCGCTGCTGACAAGGAAATAGAATCCTGGTTTGAGATCGCGAGGCACAGCGATTGTTTCTTCGCGTTGTTGAAAATCGAGTGTTTCAGGCAACTGCTTTGACCAGGTGTTTACAGGGGGTAGTTTGAGAAGACGATCGCGATCTTTGCCCTGGAGTTGTTCGAAAGACCAGTGGCCGGTTGAGAGGACGTCGTTCCATTTGTACGGCACAATGCGAAAATGGACTTTATTGATATTTTTGTAACGGATCGTGATATCAGGCCAGGGGGCATTCCATACACGTTCGGTGCTTACTGCTATGGACTTGGATTCAATGCTCTGTATGAGATTGTAGCAGTTGTTTCCACCCGGCGTGTCGGGGTAATTCTCGACACCTGAGAGCGCAAGTTTGCGAGCCGCAACGAGATCGCCTTCGGCGTGAATGATCGTGGCCCACTGGTGTATGGCTCGGGCTGCAATGCGATGGGTCTTGTTGCGCTTTACGAACTGTTCGAGAGCGTTCTTGTAACGCGTGTCCTTCTCTTCGCCGAATGCGGTGTTCTGTGCGTAGGTGAGGCGCCCCAGGTCGGCATCAACAAAGGCGGACGGGTCTTTGTCCTGTTTGTGAAAGCGCATGAGTTGTTGGTAGAGTTGCAGGGCTTTCACCGTGGATGATTCTGAATCGTCTGTTTCGATTGTCCAGGCCATAAAGCCTTCGGGGCCGTCGAAGACTGGGCTGGCGGCATCCAGATCGAAGCTGAACTGTGATTTTGAGCCTGCCTGTTCGCCGGCGCTGTAAAAGCTCAGTGCTTCATGAGCAAGAAAGTCATACATCGTGGGGCGGAAGGCGTCGGGGGCGTTACCTTTTGTCAGGAGAAAGTCGTATTCAGTGACAGGGATGGTTTTTAGGTATTTGTCGAAAGACAGGGCTTTTGTGAAATGCTTGTCGATTTCGGAGAGGATGCGTGGTAAGTCCCATGTCAGGATGTCGTCGCCGGGAGATTCGCCGGTTTGGGTGCGCTGGGTGAAACGCCAGCGATTTTGCTGGAAGTACTGCCAGTACCAATGGGCCAGGATGGTTTGCATGACCGGTTGAATTGTTTTCGGGCAATCGGTCATGAAGGCTTGAAGGCGAAGAATCTTCTCTTCGGCTTTGCCGCCCTGGATGTTGCCTTCTAATGTAATTTTCTTGGTTATGGCCTTTATAGCCTCGGCGTATGCACCTTCTTTAAGCGATTGTTCAATAATCGGCTCCAGGTTTTCTACAGCAGTTTTTGGGCGTCGTTTAGACTCTGCTTCCTGGACCTTCTTCCAAAGGTCGGTTCGTTGACCTGCAAGAGCGACGCAGGCGAGGGTTAGCATGATCAATACCGCAGCTTGGTGTCTTGGCTTCATGGTTGTTGCTCCATAGCTCTATTTGTATGCGTGCACAATGCACCCGTTGCATCGTATTGAAATTAACATTACACCTTTGAAACGTCTGCGGTGAGCAATATCTTCAAGAAAAAATCGTTCTTTTTCACTTTTGCACAGAGCGACTCGTCGCAAAGCGTACGGTTGTGATGATGTCACGTGTTTGATGAGTTATTTTAATCGGGCCTGGGCTTCCTTTTTGCCCATGTTGCGCAGGGATGCGAGGATTGCGATTTGCCCTTTGCGGGGGCGTGCAACGCCACGTTCCCAGTTGTAGATGGATTGTGCTGTGACGCCGACGAGTTTGGAGTATTCGGCTGCCGACATGCCTAAGCGTTTGCGCTGAGACCGTAAACCTTTTGCGTTGAAGCGCAGGTTCGCGTCTTCGTTTTCAGTCGCAGCCGATATAGGGCAATTTTTTGAAGTGCTCTTGCTAAGAGTGGCGATTTGTCGTTCGAGTTGCGCAACCTGTCGTTTGAGTGCGGCAATGTCGCGTCGATGCTGGGCGGACGCCTTTTTTATTTGCTCAGTTTGGATGCGAATCTCTTTGCGTGCGACTCTGGCTATTTCGTCCCTCAGTACGACTGCAACATTTGGCATGATAAATTCCTCTTTATCGTTGATGTTTCAGTTTTTTTGGCTCGTGAAGATAAATGCATTGCAAGCAAAGAGAGATTATCAAACTTTTGTGATGTGTCAAGTTTAGGAGATATGAAGAATTAGAGAGAGTCTTGCATGGTGTCTTGCAGAGTGGTAGTCGGTTGTTTTGCCGGCTGATGCGTCGCTCGCTTGACTTGTCGCAGGTGCTGGTGTATTCGGGGGCGTTGTTAAATTCGAAGAAATGCATACAGAAAGAGGTAGATGTTATGGGACTCTGGATTGGTATTGGTATTGCGGTTTTTGTCGGGCTGATTGTTTTTGGAATGTATAATGGCCTTATCGGCAAGAAGAATGATTGCGAGAATGCGTTTGCATCTGTGGATACGTTGCTCAAGAAGCGGTATGATCTGATTCCAAATCTTGTGGCTGCAGTCAAACAATACATGGAGCACGAGCGGGGAACGTTGGAGAATATCACGGCTTTGCGTGCGAAAGCACTGAGTGGTGGCGTTTCTTCGGACGAAGCAGTCACGTTGAACAACCAGATCAACAAGGCCCTTGGCGGGATCATGGTGGCGGTTGAGAATTATCCTGAGCTGAAGGCCAGTGATAATTTTCAGCAGCTTCAGCGCAGTTTGAACGAGGTGGAGGAGCAGATCTCTGCGGCGCGGCGCGCGTTTAACTCGGCGGTAACAGAGTTTAATAATGCTGTGGAGATGTTTCCGACGAATATCATGGCCGGGATGATGAATTATAAGCGTCGGCAGCTTTTTGAAATTCCCGAGGCAGAGCGTCAGAATGTGAATGTGAGTGAGCTGTTCAAAGCGTAAGGGGAATGGTGTATGAAAAGTGATGAAGAGTTTCGCAGTTATTTTAAGAAAGCGCTGAAGCCGGTTCTGGCGGAGTTTGAGGCAAAGCGTAAGTCTATTGTTTCTAAGTTGTCGATCTTCGGTGGCATTATTGTTGCGATTGCAGCGGTGGCACTGGTGTTTGTGTTACGCAACACATCGGATATGGTGGCGGTATTTTTTGTGTTGATTCCGGCGGGGTTTCTGATTGCGGGGCTGTGGTGGTGGTTGACGCATGATTTTGTGCATGAATTCAAGCTTGCGGTGATTGCAAAGATTGTGGCGTTTATTGATCCGGAGTTGCAATACCAGCCTACGGGCAAGATCAGTCGCAGTGACTTTACGGCCAGTACATTGTTCAAGCAGCGCATTGACCGATATAAAGGCGAAGATCTTGTGTCGGGTACCGTGGGCAAGACGGCGATGCGTTTTTCGGAAGTGCATGCCGAGCATAAGACCGAGACACGGGACAGTAAGGGGCGTCGGAAGACGCGTTGGCATACGATCTTCAAGGGTTTGTTTTTTATTGCTGATTTTAACAAGGAATTCAAGGGGCGTACGGTGGTGTTGCCGGACACTGCGGAGAAGCTGTTTGGTCGCTTTGGAAAAGTGCTGCAGAAGATGAATGTGAGCCGGGATGATTTGGTGAAGCTGGAGAGCCCGGAGTTTGAGAAGGAGTTTGCTGTCTACGGGACCGACCAGGTGGAGGCGCGCTATATTCTTTCTACCAGTCTTATGGAGCGCATTCTGAACTTTAAACGAAAAACAGGAGTGCAGGTGTCGGTCTCCTTTGTACATTCCAACGTGTACGTGGCGCTTCAAACGCGTAAAGATATGTTTGAGCCACGCATCTTCCGCACGTTGTTGAGTTTTGATCTGGTGGCAGATTATTTAGAGGACCTGCGGTTAGCCAGCGGCATTGTTGAGGATCTCAATCTTAATACGCGAATTTGGACAAAGGAATAGTGTGATGACCTATCGGTACGCTATGGCTCGTGTTTTATTGATTGCCGTAATTATGTTTTCGTTGGTTTCGGCATTGTTTGCCGTACCGGCGAAGTATGTCTTTCTGATGATTGGCGATGGTATGGGGGAGGCGCAACGCGCGGCGGCCGAGCGATTTCTGGGGGCTCAGGTTCCAGACGGAGCGGGCGATAAAGCTCTTCTTGTTATGAATCGCTTGCCGGTGCGTGGGGTGACCACCACGCACCCTGTTGGTGGCGGTGTGACGGATTCAGCCGCTTCGGGAACCGCATTGGCTTGCGGTGAGAAGACGCACAATAATGTGATTGGTTTGGCGGCGGATAAGAAGACGCATCTGGTCAGTGTTGCGCAGAAAGTGAAGGCTGCGGGGTTGGCTGTTGGGATCGTCAGCAGCGTATCGTTGGATCATGCCACGCCGGCTGCATTCTATGCCCATGTACCCAATCGTAATCAGTGCCGGGATATTGCCATGCAGTTTGCGGCGGCTGATGTAGATTATTTTGGTGGTGGGCAACTTGCAGGGGATCGGGATGGTCATCGTAAGCTGCGCAAAGGAGTTGCGCCGCAAGGGGGACCATTGGCACGTGCTGTGGAGAATGGATTTACACTTGTGACAAACCGTGCGGGGCTGGCAGGTTGCGGAGCGCAACAGGGGAAAATCTATGCCTTCGGGGAGAAGGTTGATAAGAAAGCGGCGTTGCCTTATGCGATTGACCAGGAATTGGGCGAGCCAGCGTTGGTGGATTTTATGCGCGCGGGGATCGAGGTAGTGAAAGATGCCAAGGGCTTTTTCATGATGGTCGAAGGTGGGCGCATTGATTGGGCTGGACATGCCAATGATATTGCTCCTTGTGTGCGCGAGGTTATTGACTTTGACCGCGCGGTAGCGGTAGCAGTAGCGTTTTATCGTAAACACCCGAAGGATACACTTGTTGTTGTGACCGCCGATCACGAAACGGGTGGTTTGCGGTTGGAGCCGGAGTCCAAAGCTAATGATTTGCGTCCTATGAAGGCGCAGTCCTCAAGTCGTCTGATCTTCGAGGGGGAGTTGCAGAAGTTTGCAATAGCGGCTGGAAGTTGGGAGGCTGTTCTGGCCGAGGTGCAGAAGCGATTTCGGTTCGGGGATTTGTCGCCGAAAGAAATAAGCCATCTGCGTGCGGCTTATGCCGCCCTTGTGCCGAGTGACGGCGAGAGGAAGCGTGCGCCCTCCATTGCGAGGGTGTGCACCGACCTTGTTGCTGAACGAGCGGGTATGCGGTGGACAACGGGTGGTCACAGCGGTGTGAGCGTGCCGACTACGGCAATCGGCGTTGGCGCGGCGGCATTTGGTGGAGAATACGACAACACCGACATTCCCAAGCGAATTCTCGCGGCAATGGGGCTGGAGTAGGGTGGGGAGTTAACGCGCACCAGAAGGCTCAGCAGGAGCTTCGCACTCCAGAAGGCTCAGCAGGAGCTTCGCCCTCCAGAAGGCTCAGCAGGAGCTTCGCCCTCCAGAAGGCTCAGCAGGAGCTTCGCCCTCCAGAAGGCTCAGCAGGAGCTTCGCCCTCCAGAAGGCTCAGCAGGAGCTTCGCCCTCCAGAAGAGTGGCGGGTAGAGAGTGCGACCAGCAGGTGCACTGATTAGGATTAATCTTCCGAGGATGATTGCCCCTCTCTGTAATCTGATCTTTGTTTTGTGTCATTTTGTCTTGGGGCTCGTCTGTCTGTCTTCTATAATAGAGATGATGAGGAAGGGTAAACAGGGAAATCACCAGTGAATAGAGATGGTATGAAAGCAAGATTGTGGTTGTTAAGTATTGGCGCGATGTTCGCGGTTTGTTTGGGAGTAGTGTCTGCCGATGCGGCAGGATACACGGATCATATTCCGCGTGGATCGGTGTGGAAGTACTATGATCAGGAGCCCTGTGCGGTGGCCAGCAACTGGGCTGCATCAGTGTTTGACGATTCCGGCTGGACCAATGGTCCTTCTCCGTTGGGCTTTTCCACCAAGGAGCCGCCTGAGCATGTGTTTGCAACTACGATCGGGTACGGCGGGGATCCGAATAATGTACACCCTGCGGCATTTTACAGGCACTCATTTGTACTGTCTGATATGTCCGAGATTGTCGTGGCTCGGATTGAATTGAGGCGCGATGATGCAGCGATTGTTCACATCAATGGTTCTTCGGTTTACACGAACAATATGAATGTGTTGCCATGGGCGTGTGATGAGTATGATGCGTTGCGTGGCTCCGACGACGAGCAGACTTGGTTTCAGGTGTTTATCAATCCCAGCGTTTTAGTGGTCGGAACCAATGTGGTTGCTGTGGAGATTCATCAGCAGAAAGCGGACAGCAGTGATTCGATTTTTGATTTTGGATTTCAGACGGCACCAGCTGTATTGGCTGACGTTGTACGGGGACCGTACCTGCAGGTGGGTACACCGCATTCCATGATTGTGCGGTGGCGCACGGATGTAGCCACCAATTCCCGCGTACGTTATGGTGATGCACCGACAGCATTGACGCACGTTGTGGATGTGGCAGGATTGCGCACGGAGCATGTCGTGTCGTTGACGAATCTGGTTCCGGCAGCACGTTATTACTATGCAATTGGAGCTGTTTCGGGTGACTTTGCAGGGGCGGACACCAATCATTTTTTCCAGACGGCGCCCATTCCCGGGAGCCCAAAACGGTCGCGCATCTGGGCGATCGGGGATTCAGGGACCAGCGAGGAGTATGACCAGGGTGATCTGACGGGGGGGATTCGTGGATGGGTTCGTTCTTACGATTTGTATTACGAATACCTTTCCTATACTGCCGATCGCTACACTGACGTATGGTTGCTGTTGGGGGATAATGCGTACCAACATGGTACTGACCATCAGCACCAGGTGAGCTTCTTTAACAAGTATCCGGAACTGCTGCGTCAGACCGTCGTGTGGCCGAGCCCCGGGAACCACGAGTATTATAATGGGGGTACGGACGCTGCGACGGAAACGGGGCCATATTTCGATATCTTTACAATGCCTCGCTCAGCTGAAGCTGGTGGTGTTGCGAGTGGCTCTGAGGCGTACTATTCTTTTGACTATGCGAATGTCCATTTCATAAGTCTCGATTCCATGGGAATCAATCGCAATAGTGGTGCAACGGCATGGCTCAATACCAATACAGCCATGTATGCCTGGCTTGAGTTGGATTTGGCAGAAACGTTGCAGGAGTGGATTGTTATGTTTTGGCATCATCCCCCATACACAAAAGGGTCTCACAACTCAGATGCGGAAGGCGATCTTATTCAAATTCGTGAGAATTTTCTTCCGCTATTGGAATCCTACGGGGTGGATCTTGTGCTTTGCGGGCATAGTCATAACTATGAGCGATCAATGCT
>JADHWI010000076.1 GCA_016783565.1 Kiritimatiellia bacterium | reverse complement strand
TGTCCATCCGCTGAATTGATCCAATACGGAGAAACAGAAAAACCGCAGATGCAATCAACGCGACAACCACAACAAAGAGAAGCAGTTTATCATAGATTCGCTTTAACCCAGCCCCGATGTCGTTAAGTGCTTTCACCGGACTCCTCTCTCGAAAACCTGAAAATGGTCAACTCCAACCGTATCCATAACGGCGCTTCAGTAAGTCCCGATACAATGCGTCTATCATGGACCTGTTCACTCTTCGGTATGATCATTGTCGCTGCAGACTCACCTTCCGCCGGGACCGGTAACGGCGGAATAACGACCTCTGCCTCATCTCGCCTGAACTCAATACGCGATACAGCCACCGGCAACGGCATCGCAGAAAGTGCGTTGATCAACCCGACTGCATTGTTTTCACGCGCCCGAAATTCCAGCACAAGCTTCTCCGTGGTGAACAGAGCCTCCTCTTTAGCTTTATCATCCGAATGCTCTTCTTCATCTTTCGGCAGACGGTCTTGACGTTTTCTGGTCAAACGCGTACCTCGATCTGCACGCGTTGGGCGATCAGATTGTACAGAACCTGCTGTTCCCTCCACATCCCTGCGAACAATAGTGTCAATCGAAGTTACGTTGTTTTCAATCAGTAGCCGCGTCACACTCTCAATCGCCACAAGCTGGTGCGTAAGCTGCGGAACCAGGGATGGCGGGGGACGATGCCCATCATCTCCCAGATACTGCTCAAACCCGAATGCAAACAAATCTCTGACCTTCACATTATTCGATTCTGCCGCTTCAAGCAAACTCTTGCGAGAATCTCCGAGGCGCCTCATGAAAAGCGATGGACTTTTTTCCACCACCTTGGATTCGCCTTTTTTCATTTCTTCAACAATACGAGTCGCCCAGGCATCCATGTTTTCGGCATTGCCTTCCCGTACCGCCACATTTGCAGAGGATGGGAATGGGTTAGCCTTGTAATAACTCGAAAGTGTCTCGAAAAGCCTGGATGCCTGCTTCTCTGCAGTGTTGTACTTGCGGATGCCCTGAAAAAGCATGAACCCCGACACAGCCATCAGGCCGGCGAGTATCACGACAAAAATCAATACGATAATGTTAAGTCGTGATTTCATTGCGCCCCTCCCTCCGCCGGTTTGGCGGATTTTCCTTTTGGCGCAATCATGATGGTGAAGTCACGCGCATAAGCACCCGGTGGCGACACGGGAGAAGCGGTAATCCGTGTTTCCTCAGAAAACTGGGAATGCTGCCTGAGGCGATTGCGAAATACCTCAACCGCAGTCGCATCAGCCGTCTCATATTGCGCCGCAGAATCCTCAAAAGCACGACCCGTGATTTGGATCCACGTTTTTCCGGCGCGCTCAACCGGCATCATCGCCCTCAACCACATGCCTTCCAGCATACATTCCTGGATGCCCTTCATCCAGTCAACCCATTGGGCACGTTGTTGTACGATAGCCACCATTGCGTCATGCCGATTTCGGGCAACGCCTTCCTTAACCGTGGCATCCTTCAACTCTTCATCCGTGTCTTCCCGGATATCGAGCTGCAATTCAAGCTTACCAATGCGTCCCTCCCACACGGTGCGCATTTTCTGAGAATAATACCACCAGCAAAGCATAATCAACACAAGCGCGACACCGGCGGCAGCAAAAAAGGGCTGCCGTTTGCGCATGATCTTGCGCGAAACAAGCTCCGGCGGCATCAGATTGATTTCCATGACGCAGTCGCTCGAACGACGTACAGCCAACCCCACGACCTCGCCAAGAAGATGAATATCAGACTCAACCCGTTCTGTTGGAATCTCTTCCGAGACAGACACATTGAGAAATGGATTAAGATAATCCACGTCAACCTTAAGTTTTTCGCGGAAAAAGGTGTCCGTGTGGGGAATCATTGAAGACCCGCCCGTCAAAAGAATCAGCGACGGGGCACTGCCGCCCTGCTGTCCACGATAAAAATTGATGGAACGATTCACCTCAGCATGCAGACGTGTGATCACGTTGCGAGCCACTTTTGAGACACGATCAGCCACTTCATCATCAGCAGCGGCATACACGCCGCCAAAAGCGATAAACGCATGCTCACGCTTCAGCTTCTCGGCTTCTTCGGTTGACACTCCGAATTCTTTCGCGATTTCCTGAGTAATCGTATTGCCTGCAACCGGAATGCTTCGGCTGAAAACGCGCTGACCTTCCATGAAAATCAGGTTGGAGCAACGAGCGCCCACATCCAGCACCATTGCGCAACCCTCAAGGTCCGGATAATTGCAACGCACGGCATTATAAAGTGCCATGGGAGCCACATCCACAACTTCAGGTTCCACTCCCGCCGCAACCACACAATCCGTCATGCGCACGACACTGTCCGTCTTCACGGCCACCAGCATGACATTAACATCGTCACCCTCTTCGCCAGTGAGAAGCTGATAATCCCAGACCACTTCCTCAATAGGGAATGGCACGTTCTGTTCAGCTTCATAGCGCACGATTTGCATGATCTTATCACGAGCAACCGGCGGAAGCTTTACAAAGCGGGGGAATACGGCCTGCCCAGAAATACTCATATAAAGAGGCGCGGGGCGAATCCCATGCTCACGCATCAACTGGCGCAACGTGCTGACAATATAGGAAGATGAATCCGTTTCACCGTCCGCTCCAGCCGGGAGCACTCCAATGGCATAATTCATCAACTCAAGCTCACCATCCTTAAGGACGACGAACTCCGCGAGCACGAGCTTGCTGGCCCCAAGGTCCAGCGCGAGCATTCTTTTATTATTAAACACTATTTAATTGCCTCAAAATCTTGCATGTTTGCAAATGCAAAGGGCGATTCTTTCCGATTCAGAATGTGTGCATCCCTGATCGTAACCGCTTCACTCTTCACTACGCGCGGGTCTTTCCACCACTGCTCCGGTAACGATTTGGACTTTTTCGGATCCGTGGCAACATCCACCACCTTGCCATCGAGCACAAACTCTACCGCCACAGCCGCAATTTCTCCATACCGCTCAATCGCACTCGGTCGGACATAAACCTCGGCCAGATGATCGGAATCCCCTTTAATGTCCATATACCGGACCTCTTTGCGATAAAGGCTGTAAAGATTGCGCCCTTCTACACGCATGACACCAAGAGCAAAGAAACGAATGGTCAACTCATCAAGCCATTCCGGACGCGTTGCATACTCCACGCGCACTCGCCCCCACTCCCGCAGCTCACGACCTTCACCTGAAACGTTCGAGTCATAACGCGGCGTCAAAACCAACGCATTTCGACCACGACCTTCCAGCTTCTTGATAGCAACAGACGCACGCTGCGGCGCGCGAGCCTGAGCCAGACAGTCGGAACCCAGGCCCAAAAGCATTACCACAACGAATAATACAGACCCCTGGCGACGATAATTTATCATGACCCTCACTCCTCATATCGCGAAAGCTGATCATCCACAATTCGTCCGCACTATAGACAGTGTGCCAAAGAAATCAAAGCGAAAAAGCGCATGACACCTTCATTCACTCCCAACCCACTGCATCATGTCATTTAACGCATTGACAGCGCCAACTCCTAGCCACTGCGTTCTTCGCAATTGACATTTCCTCCTCATTAGCATAAATTGATAACGCTGATTAGTGGAGTCAGCATAGTTATATGCGTGAATTCTTTGTAATTGAAGGGCGCATAGAAATACGTGTCGCTTTTTTTGAAATTAATCAAGCAACACCACATGGACGTATTCTAATTAATACTGGAGGTCATGATGACAAACTTATTTGTCAGCCTGAAAGCTAATCGAACGCTTCGTGTCTCTTCCCTGCTAATGGCTCTAACCCTGTTCGCAGCAGGAGCCCTGGCAAACGGCACAAACTCAATACCCTATGAAGAAGATTTTGAAGACGCTCCGGAGGGAACCATCATCGCGGGTACCAACGACTGGGCGAGCACCAACGGCTGGTACGATGCTGATGAAGGAACCAATACTGTTGTCGTCACCGAGAGCTATACCTACCCTCTTGATGTTCCCCTGAACGACTCCGGCAGCAACATCGTCGTCCTGTCCGGCTCAGTCAGCAACCTTTTCGACCATGCCGGCGGCGACACCAACGTCTGGGTGGACCTTATGGTCAAGCCCGCCTACAGCGCAGTCCAGCCCGAAGTGGATGACGACCTTCAGCTCGCCCTGTACTTCAATACCAACGGGCAAATCGTTGTGAAACACAGTTACTGGAATGATGATGCATCCGGCGAATTAATCACCTGGTCTACACTGGATCACCCGCCTGTTCCAAGCAACCAATGGGTACGACTCACCATCACAATGAACTACTTGACATCACAAGGCTTAATGGATGATGAATATTTTCAAATACGCCTGAACGGCGGAGAACCACTGACCACATATTATGGGCTGGAACGCGTGGACTGGTACTTTGAAGAGGGAACACAAAACGTCATTGATCCATTTGTTCCTTCACGAAACGGATCATGGTTGCTGAACGTGAATACCTTAGGGAGCATACTCAACCTGAACTCCATCGAAATACTGGGCGAGGGTGCGTTTGATGATCTTCAGGTCAAAACCTCCAACGTTCTGGACCTCGGAACCACAAATCAGATCGTAGCCAGCGTCACAGGCGTCGGCGGCACCATCTATCCGGGCGGCACGCTGTACATCCCCGAAGGTGACGATGTCACGTTCGAGATGATCACCCTGGATCCGGTGAACTACGAGCTGGACGACGTGCTCGTGGGAACCGGCGGTGCGACAAGCAGCGTGGGCGACGTCACCAGCTACACTATCTCAAATGTCCTGGCAGCCCATACAATTGAAGCCGTCTTCGTGGAAGCCACCGGGCCACAGTACACGCCAAAGGGAATCCCGTTTGACTGGTATACGAGCCACGATTTGGATCCGAACACAGACGAAGATATTGACTCCGACGATGACGGTGCCTTGAACTGGGAAGAATATGTCGCCGGAACCATTCCCACGAACGACGCTTCCGTGTTCATGCTCCTGGGCGTCGAATACGCCGGCACGTCGAACAAGGTCTCCTGGTATGCCACCACGGATGGCGGCACCGTTACCGACCCATTCGACATGTTGATTTCAACCAACCTCCAGACCTGGACCACGAACAACATCGACTGGCCGCGTGTCGACGGTACCCACGAGTGGTGGGACACCAACCCGCCGGCTGGACCGGTACACTACCGCCCGGTCATTCTCTGGGAGTAGGCACTCACGTTGCGAACACCA
>JADHWI010000042.1 GCA_016783565.1 Kiritimatiellia bacterium | reverse complement strand
GCACAACTTCGCATGCAAGCAGGCTGCGAAGCCGAAACCTTCGACCTGCCGCCTGACGCCAATCTCAAATGTGCTCTACAAGCCATTGTTATCAAACACGGAAAGGATGTTGCGGACCTTTTACTGGATGACACCCAAGCCCCCTCATCAACCATCCTGTGCTTTGTTGCAGACGAACAGGTTGACTGGGACACGGTACTTTCCGATGGTGATGTAGTCACCTTGATGACTCCCATTTCCGGAGGATAACCCATGACAATACATCCCTCAACGTTAACTCAGGAAGAACGCGATACTTACGAGTGGCAACTCGATGTACCCGGATTCGCTGAAACAGGCCAGGAGAAATTGAAGGGAGCTTCCGTGCTCATCTCGCGGGTCGGCGGACTGGGCAGCGTAGTGGCCTACGAGCTGGCCGCCGCTGGGGTCGGTCGATTAATTCTTGCTCACGCCGGCACCATCAAACATTCAGATCTGAATCGCCAACTCCTCATGACGCATGCTGCCCTCGGCACCTCCAGAGTGGCATCCGCAGAACGCCGCCTGAAAGAATTGAACCCTCGCCTCGTGGTCGAAACAATCCCCGAGAATGTAACCGACAACAACGCTCAAAAACTGGTGCGCGGTGCGGACGTCATCGTCGATTGCGCCCCGTTGTTTGATGAACGCCTGGCCATGAACAAACAAGCCGTGCTGCAGAATAAACCCATTGTCGAATGCGCCATGTACGAGCTACAGGCACAAATCACAACAGTGATGCCCGGACAGACACCCTGCGTGGCCTGCCTGCACCCGGAACCACCCCCGTCATGGCATCGTCGCTTCCCCGTATTCGGCGCCGTCTCCGGAACAGTCGGATGCCTGGGAGCCATGGAGGCAGTTAAACTGATCTCCGGCCTTGGGATACCACTGACGGGGAGACTCTTGACCCTGGACTTGCGTAACATGCGCATTCGTACCATGATCATCAAACGCCGGGCGGATTGCCCGGTATGCGGAGACAACCGTGTTCTCAACTGAACAACAACTTCGGTATGCACGTCACCTGACCCTGCCTGACTTTGGCCCCAATGGACAGAAACGACTTTTGGAGAGTTCTGTGCTTCTGGTGGGTGCAGGTGGACTGGGCTCCCCGGCCGCACTCTATCTTGCAGCCGCCGGCATTGGACGTATCGGAATCGTCGATGATGACATCGTGGACATCTCCAACCTTCAGCGCCAGATCCTGCACAGCACTCAGGATGTCGGCGTCCCAAAGACCGAATCCGCCCACAAGGCACTAACCGCACGCAATCCTGACGTCAATGTCGTGCCCATTCGAAAGCGATTTTGTGATGCAAATGCACGCACACTGGTCCGCGATTATGACCTGGTCATTGATGCCACGGATAACTTCCAAACACGATACCTGATTAATGACGCAGCCGTACTTGAACATAAGCCGGTCGTGCACGGCTCAATCTACCTCTACGAAGGACAAGTCACCGTCTTCTCCCCGCCAACCGGCCCCTGCTATCGCTGCCTCTTCCCCGAGCCACCCGCGCCGGGAACGGTACCTTCCTGCGTAGAGGCTGGCGTACTCGGCGTACTTCCCGGCGTCATCGGAACACTTCAGGCAACGGAAGCTATCAAGTTACTTTGCAGCATAGGAAAGCCATTGACACAGCGCCTCCTGTCATACGACGCATTGAGCATGCGCTTCAAGACTCTTCGAATACAGCGACGTACAAACTGTGCCCTCTGCGGCAATGCACCGTCCATCACAGATGCCACCACCATCGACTGGTTCTGTTCACGGGATAATGACGACGTGCCAAGCATGACCCCCGACCAGTATCGCCAATTGCTGGATCGCAAGGAACCACACCTGCTGCTGGATGTGAGGGGAAAACAAGAAGTTTCAGCAGGGGCCATTGAAGGACATATCAACATTCCCCTTGATGAACTTGCAGCACGCACAGCAGAGCTTGCCGGACAAGAAAACAATCTGATCGTTTGCCTTTGTCAGGCTGGAGTGCGTAGCCGAAAGGCAGCAGCAATCCTTCAAGAAAACGGCTTCAAAAAGGTAGCCAACATGGATGGCGGCTACCTGGCATGGCTTCACAAACAACCACAGACCGACAAAGGAGAATCGCAATGAGCCTACTTGCAGCGCTACCTGAATACACTGTCTTTCTGGTCATTATGGGCGTAACCGCTGGTATCCTGAGCGCCATGCTTGGCGTGGGTAGCGGCATCCTGTTGGTGCCGGCACTCGTACTGCTGATGGGTCTGCCTCAAAAATCGGCCCAGGGAACCGCACTCGCCGTGATGGTCCCCATGGCCCTCGTCGGTGCCTCCCGCTACATGGCCAACCCACAAATCGACATCAGCATCATGCGCGTGGTACTTCTAGCATCCGGAGCCGTCGTCGGCGCCCTGATCGGGGCGGTCATAGCCAGTCGATTGCCTGGCATCGTACTCCGACGCATCTTCGCGGCATTTCTTCTTATTGTATCACTTCGAATGATGTGGAGCGCACGACCAGTCAAGACTTCCGGCTACTCAGCGCCTGACACATCAAGTTCAAACGCTGGCTCGCTCTCAAACACACTGCAGTAACCACCCCTTATGCGCGGGTCTGCCGATAACGATGAATCAAATGATTCGTCGAGGCGTCATGCACCAATTCAGGCTCTTCGTCTGACTGCAACTCAGCCAGTATCCGTGATGCCAGCACTTTGCCAAGCTGCACCCCCCACTGGTCAAAGGAGAAGATGTTCCAGATCCATCCCTGCACAAACACCTTGTGCTCGTACAAAGCTGTCAGGGCTCCCAATGTGAACGGATCAAGCTTGTCGGCCAGAATCGTATTCGTCGGACGGTTGCCTTCAAATGTCTTATGCGCCACCAAGTCTCCGGTTACCCCTTCCGCACTCACCTCATCACGGAACTTCCCGAATGCAAGTGCTTCAGTTTGCGCAAAAAAGTTTGCCATGAGCTTGTCATGGTGATCCCCCAACGGATTCAATGACTTGCTGAACCCAATAAAGTCAGAAGGTATAAGCCGAGTACCCTGGTGAATCAACTGGTAGAAGGCATGCTGCCCATTTGTGCCGGGTTCCCCCCAGATTACCGGACCGGTCTCATACCCCACACGCTCACCATCCCGCCTGATGCATTTTCCATTGCTCTCCATGTCAACCTGCTGCAAATGCGCAGCAAAGCGATGCATATACTGATCATAGGGAAGAATAGCATGCGATTGAGCCCCGAAGAAATTGCTATACCAGATCCCAAGAAGCCCCAGAATGACCGGCATATTCTCTGAAAATTCGGCTTCTGAAAAATGGCGATCCATGGCGTGAAATCCATCCAGCATATTGCAGAAGTTCTCAGGACCAATGCCGACCATCACCGGAAGCCCGATGGCGGAACAAAGTGAGTACCGTCCCCCTACCCACTCCCAGAACTCAAACATATTATCCGTATCAATACCAAAAGCACTCACCGCTTCGGCATTTGTCGACACGGCCACAAAATGCTTTGCAACTGCCGACTCATCATTCAGCGTATTGAGCACCCAGGCACGCGCGGTATGCGCATTGGTCATCGTTTCCTGAGTCGTAAACGTCTTAGACGCGACGATAAACAACGTTTCCGCTGGGTCCATCCCCTGTGTTGCCTCGGCAAAATGCGTGCCATCCACATTGGATACAAACCGCAAGCAAAGATCACGATCACTATAGGCTTTCAAGGCTTCGTATGCCATGTAAGGACCAAGATCCGATCCGCCGATACCAATGTTGACCACATTGCGAATCTTCTTACCGGTATACCCCTTCCATTCACCACTGCGCACAGCGTTGGAAAATGCAGACATCCGTTCAATGACGCGGTTCACCCCCGGCATCACGTCCCGCCCCTTCACCATGATCGGGCGATTCGAGCGGTTACGAAGCGCAACGTGCAACACCGATCGGTTTTCAGTACAATTAATCGCTTCGCCGGAAAACATGGCTCGAATACCATCACGCAGCTTCGACGACTCGGCTAACGCGAATAACTTCTCCAGGGTTTCCCCGGTGGCGCGATGCTTTGAATAATCCAGAAACAGACCCGCTGCCTCAAGAGTCATACGCTTCCCACGTTCTGGATCGTCAGAAAAAATATCCCGCAAATGCACGTTTTTCAACTGATCGTAGTGATCCTCAAGTGTCTTCCATTCCGCCTGATTCATATTCATTCGCTCCTGATTATCCTTTTTCATGTGGAAACCTTGACCATTTGACAAGCGACGACTCCGCCCGTATGCCGAAGAATCGCAAAGGGTGATAGCGTGCGACCGCGTCCCGGTCAAGCGTCGATGCCGCGTTTCTTGAGAAATCGTTTCATAAAACGCTGCCATCGGTATGTTGACCGAGAGTGCGCTCCATCAAACTCCACACCACAGATATGCATGCTCTCATCACGTGTTGCCCGCCCCCAACGAACCGTCCCCTTCAGCGCATAACTACGCCTGAAGCGAGCCGGCTTAATCTTGATGATCACACTCGCCCCCTCGGGAACCAATTCTTCACTTAATGCGATCAAGCGAGCACCGCTCTTCGATACGTCGCAGGCCTGGCACTCAACCCGTCCATAAAATGCCCGGCCTTGATGCCCATTCGACCGCGCGCGCAGTTCCGCAGGAAAATGCACTTGAGGCCGCCGCTGTGTTCGTCGATCTTCCATCACCATAGAACACGCTCCTATCCCTTTACTCCGTGCGGTCGCCCCTCACGACAACACCATTTTCCAGTCTTTACATGGTCGACGTCTGCACATGCTGCTTTACGAAGGCTTGAACGTCCGCAAATTCCGTAGTCATGCAGACCTCTTCCGGCAAATCGACATACTGTGCGCGACTCGCGACAAAGACAATAATCGGTTTCCCGTACCGTAAAGCAAGCTTGATTTCACTCAACGTTCCTGCGGCCCCCGGAAGGGCAACAAGCACCGTTGATGACAAGACGTTGATGTGATTACGCGAGCGCGCATCCATCCCACGATCACCTCTCAAGGGAAGATGTGTATAAATGGGTATCTCAACCCAGGGATTTGGATAACCCGACATTGCAGCGGATTCGTCGCCACCAGGAAGAACGCCGATACACAAACCACAACGAGGATGCACGTCGCAAAAAGCCCGACTCACCGTCGTCATCACACCCCCACCACCCCCTGTCAACAAATGAACATCCAATGCAGCAAGCCAACGCCCCAGAGGCTCAGCAAGCGCCTCGTGCGCATCATTTCCGGACCCCATCACGCCAACAATGGGTAAAGAGGCAACTCTCTCTGATCCATTTGCCTTATACATGTTCAGAGGCGCTCCGCTTTGTGCAGCACCATCAGCCCTAGTGCTGAAACTGCACTACCAGAATTTTAGTCGGGATAGCACCCCGGTCTTCTTCGTCGAATCAGCGAAAAACTGTTCGAGCTTCAGATCAACTGCACCTCCAGCTTCCACGCTTAACCGATAGTGTTGCCCTGCCCGCTCTAAATCCGGTTCTTTTTCACGAATCAGCAATTGAACCAGATTATAATGAGTCTCCGCCGAAACAGGCTTTGACAATGCAGCTAATTCAAGCTGCTTAATTGCGCGATCCATCCGTCCGAGCCCCACATAAGCTGTCGCCAGAGCAACCCGGGCATCCCCAAGAGTTGGATGCTCCTCAACCACAGGCTCAAGAATATAGAGCGCATCAAGAAACTTGCCCTGTTGACAGCGAACCGTTCCGAGTAATAACCGAATTCGCACATTATCAGGGTCACCTCGCAATGCCCCAAGCAACATCCCGCGAGCCTCATCATGCCGATTATTCACAATCAATAGCGTAGCTTGGTCCACAACCGGCATTGCCTTATCGGCCCCCTGTGCACGTTGAGCCACATCCGTACCTTGTGGTTGTAGTGGCACTTCACCCTTTATGGACGGCGTGCCCACGCGTGCCTGTTTGACCGCTGCATTCACAAGCAACTGCAACTGACTCTGACAATACGCCATACGGAAACGGGTCACTCCAGACTGCCAGTCAGGATAACGGCGAGAAAGCCGGATATATTCTTTCAATGCCTGTCGATACAAATCCATCGCCGCTTTATGCGCGCCATCACTGCGCGACGAATCTGCACGCTGCATGAGTTGGTACGCCTGCTGAAACTGCACACCGGCCGGCACATTCTCTTTGCCAGCCACAGACGACACGACACTCACAAACACAAGACACAACAAGATTGATCGAACATTCATAATAGCGATAAGTCTAACGAAAACCGCCACTCACGCAAGCTTTCTGAAAGACGTATATCGAACCGGTCGGTTTTGCTTGAGTTAGCGTAACGCTTTCCGTTTACTGTGACCCCATGACCACTGTTCCAAAAGTATCATTGATTCGTTGCCCATCATACAGCAACGAACTGATTGAAACGCTACAGGCATTGCTGATGCCCTTCGGCGGCATGGCCGCATTTGTTAACCCCGGTCAGTCCGTCCTGATCAAACCCAACATGCTCACTGATCGCACACCGGAGCAAGGAGTCACCACCCACCCTGAAATCATACGCACGGTCATCCGCATGGTGCGAACCTGTGGGGGAACACCCCTCGTTGGAGACAGCCCCGCCTCGGCCGTCAAACTGGAACGTGTACACAATACGACCGGCATTGCTACGATGTGCTCAGAAGAGGATGTTCCTTTACTCAGTTTCGAATCATCAGGAAGCGTGAGCGTCCAGTCAGGAGATGCCCTTTTCCAGATCGCAAAGCCCGTAATCGAAGCGGACGTCATTATCAATATCCCCAAGGTCAAGACGCACGTCCTGACCACATTAACTGCGGCAGTCAAGAATCTGTACGGCGTCCTGCCCGGCTACCAGAAAGCCAATTTACATAAAAGCAATCCGGATTCGCGTTCCTTTGCGCGCCTGCTGAACGCATTAAATGTCTGCGTTCAACCCGCCTTGCATATCGCCGATGGCATTATCGGCATGGAAGGCGACGGCCCATCGGGCGGCACCCCCGTCCAACTGGGTTTTCTTGCGGCTTCCACAAACGCTTACGCCCTGGATCAGACGCTATGCCGTATCCTCGGAATCCCAGAATCATCAGTGCCCTACCTTTCGAGCGAAAACGGAGCCCCCCCCCGCATCGCAGCACAGCTCATAGGGGAAAGACCGGAGGCAATCGCACCGCCGCATTTTCGCGTACCAGGCACACTGGCCGCCCGACTGCTTCCTGCAAAACTCATAAAAATGCTCGATCGATTTCTGTGGATCCGTCCAACCATTACATCACGTTGCGTCCAATGCGGACGCTGTGTCGAGGCCTGCCCCGTCTCAGCACTTGATATGCAAACCCACAACAATCCATCCCTGAGCCCGGACCGATGCATCGGATGCTGCTGTTGCCACGAAGTCTGCCCGGCTAAAGCTATTGAAATGACGCTCAGTCCTCTGCTGGGATTTTTGCGACACGGGAGAACCCTTTCATGACTCATACCGTCCGACACAGACTGGAATACGGATTAGTACGTTTCTTAACACTACCCCTACGTTATCTGCCCTATCGTTGCGCCCTGTCAATAGCCTGCGGCTTTGCGGCCGTCGCCTTCGCAGTGATGCCGCGACGACGCGCAACCGCCATCGAACGCATTCGCGAAGTCCTTGGAGAAAACATCTCAATCAGGGAAGCACAACGTATCGCGTGGATTTCCTGGCGCAATATTGTATTCAACCTGGTTGATCTCGTGCGATTTCCCAGCATTACAGAAGCATGGCTTCAACGCGTTATGAATCTGGACGATGCCGAGCAAGCACTGGCATCCGTACGCACAACAGGAAAAGGTGCGGTCCTCGCTTTGCCGCATACCGGCTCATGGGAACTCGCCGCTGCCGGCGCAGTCTTACGCGGCATGTGCCTGTTCTCCATTGCCGCAGACCAACGCAACCGACTGCTGACTGACTATATCAACACTCTCCGCATGTCGCACGGCATGGCTTTGCTCAGCCGGGGTCGCGCTAACCTTCGCGATATCGTACGACGACTAAAAACTGGTGATCTGTTCGCCATTCTCCCGGATCTGCGTCAACGCACAGAAGGTCTGCACGTATCCTTTCTTGGGGGAGAAGCCAATGTTGGCGCGGGCATGGCAACGTTCGCCCGCATTGCCGGCGTCCCCATTCTACCATGCTATATGACACGCGAGGGCTGGAGCCATCACCGGTTCCACGTCCTGACTCCCGTCATACCGGACCCCGAGCGCAACAAGATCGAGGACATTCAGCGCATGACACAGGAGGTCCTGACACAAGTCGATGCTGTGATTCGCGCCCAACCTGATCAATGGTTCTGGCACAATCGACGTTGGGTTCTGGAACCACTCGAAACGAATCATTGACGAAACAACCGCCGGCTTAGTATCACATGGCCTTTTCTTTTGAGCCCGACATAGAACATACAGGAGATATCAACATGATCACAGTGAATGAGAATTATCTGAAATTACAGGCCTCGTACCTTTTCTCCGACATTGCAAAACGTGTGGCCGCATTCCAGGAATCCAATCCGGACAAGCCGATCATCAAGCTGGGTATCGGTGACGTAACAGAACCGCTACCACCTGCATGCATACAGGCCTTTCACGCAGCCGTCGACGAAATGGCCAATGATGCAAGCTTTCGAGGTTACGGCCCTGAGCAAGGATACGATTTCTTGCGTGAAGCGGTCGCTCTGAATGAGTACGCCGCCCGCGGCATCACCATTCAGCCTGACGAGATTTTTATCTCCGATGGAGCGAAATGCGACACAGGAAACATCCAGGAGCTCTTCTCTACAGATACACGCATCGCAGTCCCCGACCCTGTCTATCCGGTCTATGTGGATACCAACGTCATGGCCGGCCGCACAGGGGCCTTCACCGACGGACGCTATGCCGGCTTGACCTACCTCGAATGTACGGCGGAAAACCACTACGTTCCCGATACGCCTTCAGAACCCGTGGACCTGATCTACCTGTGCTTCCCCAACAACCCGACCGGAGCAACCGCAACGCGTGAGCAACTTGCCGAATGGGTGAACTATGCGCAACAGAACAAGGCTCTGATCCTCTTCGATGCGGCATATGAAGCGTTCATTACGGATGACAGCCTTCCGCACTCCATCTACGAGATCGAGGGGGCTCGGGAAGTCGCCATTGAGTTCAGGAGTTTCTCTAAAACGGCCGGCTTCACCGGCACACGCTGCGCACTTACGGTCGTACCGAAAGAATGCAAGGGATATACAGCTTCGGGAGACGCTCAGTCCATCCATGCGCTATGGAACCGGCGGCACACCACTAAATTCAATGGCGTGTCATACCCGGTACAACGCGCCGCCGAAGCCGTGTACTCACGAAATGGACAAGAACAGGTGCGCGCACTGATTGATGGCTACATGACCAACGCGGCAGTGATCCGTGATCGCATGAGTGCATTGGGTTACGACCTGGCAGGTGGCGAAAACTCACCCTACGTATGGATCCGTACAGGCACGGATTCATGGGAGTTCTTCGATCGAATACTCAATGACGCCTCAGTTGTAACTACGCCGGGAAGTGGTTTTGGAGCCTGCGGACAAGGCTATATCCGCATCAGTGCCTTCAACAGTCACGCAAACGTTACCGAAGGCATGGACCGCATCAGCGCCGCCCTCGCATAACTCACCCGTCGAGCACTGTCTATATCGGCACAGCCTGCTTGTGTCCGCCGACCCGCCCGCACCGAGGATCGGGCGGGACGGGAGCAGGCTCTTTACGGTATCTCGCCGCTACGCCAACGCGACCAACGCGGCCGCTACGCGCTCTTGAACGGGCTCATCGCTTACTACAAACTCCTCGCCCGTAATCAATTCGTAAGCCTTGATATAGCGCTTTGCCGCCTCAACGCGAATCTCATCGGTTATTACCGGTATGTCGCCTTCACCCACAAACCCCTGGGCGGCCAACCAGGTACGCACGTATTCCTTATCCAATTTGCGCTGTTCCTCTCCAGCATCAAATAACTCCTGGTACGTGTCCGCATACCAATAGCGTGACGAATCCGGCGTATTAATCTCATCACTAATGGTTAACGCGCCATCGTAACGTCCAATTTCGTACTTCGTATCCACAAAGATCAAGCCACGTGATGCTGCATGCTGCACACCAAAATCGTATAGCCGTCGACAAATATCTGCTGCTGCATCAAAGGTCTCACCATCAATCAACCCTTCATCAATCGCCTCTTCGCGTGACACGTTTCGGTCATGCTTCTCATGCTTGGTCGTGGGCGTAATAATCGGCTCATCAAACTTCTGATCTTTTCGCAACCCCTCAGGCAGAATATTTCCACAGAAGTTACGTACCCCATTCTTGTAGTTTGTCCAGGCAGAGGTCATGGTGACACCCGTAATATAACCACGCACTACAAATTCCAACGGAAGTTGCTCGCATTCTTTGACCACCACAATATTGGGGTCAGGCATGCTGATAATGTGATTCGGAATAATGTCCTTGGTCTTTTCGAACCAGAATGCCGCCAACTGATTCAGGACCTGCCCCTTGAACGGAATCGTTCCCAGGACCCGATCAAAAGCAGAGATGCGGTCGCTGGTTACGAGAATACGCTTCCCTTCCAGCTTGTAGCTATCGCGTACTTTTCCGTGAATACACGCACCCAATTCAGGACAGTCAGTTGTTTCCAACGTATTGTTCAGCGCGGCCCGGATCGTGTCGTCTGTTAGCATCATATCCCCCTGTTTCTATTTGTTTATATATTAACCTGAAAAATCACGGCTCGAAAAATCCGTATTGCCACGCTCCCCGCGTAGCACATTGAGATGTCCATACAAATGCCGGCCGGGACAAGCACTTGCACCAAGATCCCGGTGACCGTAAACCCGGTCCGATTGAATACCCAGGTTCTTACAAGCAGCGAAGATCAACGCATGCGTGGCGGCAAGCTGACTGCTCGTCGGGCGTTCTTTCTCAAAATTCCCGAGCAACATGATTCCGACATTCGCCCGGTTCTCGCGGAGCACATGCGCGCCCTCATACACCAATGAGCGCCCACCCCAGACGCGCCCCTCTAAATCCACGACAAAATGATAACCGATATCACCATAGCCACGTTTCAAATGTCCAGCCTGAATGGTCTGCAACTCATAAATGCTTGAGTTCTGAGAGGTCTCACCCCCATTGATGCGGGCAGAATGATGAATCGTAATGCGATCAAATCCCTTCGCGCGAATCAACCGATCAGGATACACCGATTCACTGCTCCATGTCGCACGCGGAACAATGCTCACACCATCCCGGACGGGAACGGAACTTTTTGTATTGCGCTCAGGCACACGCGTTTCCACACCATGCAAAGGCAAACTGATCCCGGCCACAGAAAAGCCCAATCCCATCAGGAAACGCCGCCTTGCATATTTCATCGTTTGCGTCTGCATTACACCATGGTCATCCAAATGAGTTCCCATCACGTCAGGTCAAGATCCAACACTTGCGGCACCTGCATCCATCCATTTGTCTCGGCAATCTGCTGCAGGCGATCCTGACACATCTCGCGTATTTCACGGCTGATATCACCACCACGCGTACCACCGCCCAACACGGCTGCCGTTGTTGAAACATGCCGCAATCCCAGCACACCCCGCCCTGCGACCTGATCCCACAAATCACCCATCATGTCCAATACCGCAGTCAAACAGTTAAAAAACACAATTTCCAGTTGGCAATCCGCCTGCACAGTCATTTCCCGCAGGTCCAACACCCACATCGTGTCCTCTCCGCTCACCTCCCATTTGGCAGGGCGCATAAGCCCGGAACCTACCACCAGCATACGTCGAGCAGCCTGGTGCTCACCAACGGCAGTCAACGCCTGCGAGCTAAGCATCACCAGGTAACCGGCATGAACCGCCCCATCACCATGCGTCTCGTTTACATAACTGGCTACAGAATTGGCAAGCTCTTCAAGATTATCTTCACCCACAACGCCATGATCACCACAGATAGCCTTCATCTGTTCAGCAATATGGTCAGCCAGAGGAGAATTTCCATCGAGCATCTTTTGAGGATCGTATATCATGAAGGCTCTATCAATCCCTGTACGGCACTGAGAAATTCATTCACATCCGTAAACCGCCGATACACCGAGGCAAAACGAACATAGGCCACTTCGTCAAGTTTCTGCAACTTGTCCATCACCTTCTTGCCAATGGCCTGGCTCGGCACCTCGCGCTCAAATTTACTTTCCAGCTCGTCCACGATGCTGTCCGCAATCGCATCCAACTTCTCAAGACTGACGGGTCGCTTCTCACAGGCGCGCAGCAACCCCCCGGACAGCTTGCTCCGATCAAAATCCTCATGCCGTCCGTCACGCTTAATAACACGTAATCCAGCCTTGATCACTTCTTCGTAAGTCGTAAAACGATGGCCACATTGCAGACACATACGCCTGCGACGAATCACGGCGCCATTGCGTGCCGCCCGACTGTCAATGACCCGATCTTCCTGGTGACTGCACTTAGGACAGCGCATATCTGAATTCTCCCCGCTGTTCAGTTGATCAAAAGTTCTTCAATTGCTGCACGTATGTCTGGTACAGCATGTCCAGCCACACACCGTACGCCAGACCTGTCCGCTACCCCGGCAGGCAGCTCCGCAGGATCATCCACATCATAGACCACCAGCGGCAAAAGCCGGGTATTCGGCATTTCACTCAACATCCTGGATACGGCACCATCCTCAGCGGCCGCAAGCTCAATACTCAATACAATGACATCCGGTCGTGCCAGAATTGCCTTTTCGAGCACTTCAGGACCGCGTGCAACGGGATGCACCAAACACCCGGCATGCGTCAGCACCTCACGAAATGTCTCACTCTTCAGCACGTCACTTTCACCTAACAGTACGGAAGGACCTGACTGGGCGCCGTTCGCATCGCGCGCCTCCATCACTTTTCCGCGAGTCAGAAAAATGATGCGCCCCACTTCCATCAACAAATCATTGGGATCGCAAGGCTTAGCCACGAATCCATCCACATTGATGTTGCCGAAAAACTCGGCCATTTGAGCCTTTGCCGTTAACACCAGCACGGGATACTCAGGACTCCCGTCCTTGCTCACGCGCTCCAGAAATCCCATACCTCCCATTCCCGGCATCATCATATCCAGGATGATCAGGTCCGGCGAGAATTCTTCAAGACGCTCAAGTCCCTCCTCGCCGCTCGCTGCCGTCATCACTTCATATCCCTCAAAGCAAAGAAAATCGCGCAGCGTTATCGTCAGGCTCTTGTCATCATCAATCAATAGAATTCTACTTTTGTCACCGTCTCTCATTCAATCTCTCCAGAATGTTGATACGCTTGGCATTGTGCGTAAAGGGTCCTCGGCTTTCAAGCGTTTCCTTACATACATTCACACCCTGCAGTTACTCCCGACTTCTTTTCGGAGATAACAAAAGCGTACGGGAACGATGAATGCCTTGCCCAACGAAAAATGAGCCTCCAAGCGCATCCAACACCTCGTTGTCCCGGCGCGTATGATTAATTGCAGGAATCGAAAAACTACGCAAAATCGCCAATGTCTGTTCACTGGGTTCATCACCCACAATTGCAACAACCGGTAAGCGCTGCTTGCTGCGCTCACTCTTCATTTGAAGAACAAGCGCGCGCGCTACCTTTTCATTAGCAGCAAAATCCATAATAACACCTTCCAACGTCTCCCCAGTCAACAACTCGGACTGATGCTGCATGTCGCTGCACACGCTCACCCTATACCCCTGGGTCTCCAAACTCACCGTCAATCGATCACTCAACGATTTATTGGCCGATACCAACAATATCCGCGGTGATTCCACCAGCGGCAAAGCAACCTCCACAAGGGTGCCACGCCCCTGACCGGGGACAGGACTCATAATACAGATTTCTCCTCCGTGGAGTTCAACAATCTCCCGCGCAATGGCCAGACCCAAACCCGAGCCACTCGGTTGCTTCCCCACCGTGTAATAACGCAGCATGACCTTGTCGATGTCTTCAGAAGGAATGCCCACGCCGGAATCCGCAATCCGAAGAAGCACCATGCGCCTCCCCTCCGGGTCCGGCGCCACACGCACTCGTATCGCGCCACCTTCAGGAGTGAACTTGATCGCATTCCCAACAATATTGATAATGACGCGTTGCATCTTTGGCACATCACAGTGCACAAACCACCGTTTCTGCCCTGTCTCAAGCGCAATATGCAATGCCTTTTGCTTTGCCTGCATCCTGATCGCATCAACACTCTGACGCACCAAACGAGGAAAAGGAACGTGCGTCCGGTTAAGGCTCAATGTGTTCGTTTCAAGCTTCCGCATATCAAGAATGTCTGTCACCGTCCCCAGCAAACGCTTGCTATCCCCATCCAACATCTCAAGATACGTGCGAACCCGGTCAGATATCGGCCCCGCCACCCCTCGCAAAAGATTAGCAACCGCATAAATCATTGAGGTCAAAGGCGTTCGCAGCTCATGCGACACATTAGCCACAAACTGAAGACGCGACTGATCATGCTCCTCCAAACGGGCCATTGCTTCCTCGCGAGCATCCTGCGCCTGCTTGCGAATGGTCACATCACGCACGAAAAAACACAAATGCTGACGCGCTTCGAACTCAATTCGATTAACCGCAATCTCTGCAGGAAAAATAGAATTATCCAAACGTACACAGTACGCATCGACCACCGTGTATCGGTGGTCCTCCAAATTGGTCCAGATAGATGAGAGCAACTCCTCTGACGCTCCGGAAATAACATTCAGAACATTTTGCCCCACCAGCGATTCACGCCGAGCCGCAAGAAATTCCGCCGCACGCCAGTTCACCTTCTCTATGATTCCATCCCGGCCGGCAATCAAAACACCATCATAAATACTTTCCAACAACTGATCAAAACCCGCAGTATGGCTATGCAAACTGCCGGCATTAACGCGTTCCCTTTCTTCCAGCGGCCCCACATGGGTCTCAGGCCTGACATCAATACGCATCGTTTGTGCTAATGATTTCTTCTTACTCATAATGGCTGAAGACCTTATGCAAAGCCATTGCCCTTCTCAATACCAAAAGCAACTCTCTACCCTTGACCCTGCCGCCCATACGAACTAAAGTTCTAAAGATTCATTAAAGAACCAGGTAAGTAGACAAACGATTTTATTCAGATTAGGGAATCACCGAACAATATGACTATTTCACCAGCCGTAGACGCAACTCTCGCGCGCGAAAGCGACCATACCTTTCATATACCGGTCATGGGAACCGGTTTCTCAATCGATACCCCCCTATGGGTTGCTCCTTACGGGATCTCGTCGGTCATCTCTCTGGTGGACGATGTACTGATTGAACAAATACGAAAGCACCATGCAACCAGGGAAGGCCTCCCGTTCACCCCCATCACAGACGATCACCCGGATCCGCGTGCCGCGCGAATCACCGCGTATCTCGATTTACTGGATGATCTTGTCACTGAACGCTCCGATTCGCTACGTGCGTCTCCCTTTGAGCCAGGATCCCCAATTACACAATATTTTGAAATGCTACCCGAAACTGACCTGAAACATCGTTACCGCACGATGCTGCGTACCACGGACCCCACCGAACGTGCGATGATGGAAAAAGAACTGCGCGCTCAGGCCATTCCAGGACGCATTGACTGCAACATCATGACCAAGCTCAATCGCGTACGTTTCAAAGATGGCGAACCCATGCCCGACAACTTCAGCGACGCTATGTCAGCACTGCGAGGATTCGCAAACAGCAAAATCTCAGCCGCCATGGTCTTTTCAGCCGGCCTGAATGCAAAACTCTATACCTATGCCAGCGAGTTCGCCGATTTTCATCCCGACGAAAACGGCAATCTGAAAAAGCAGATCATTCTAAAAGTCAGCGACTTCCGATCGTCAACCATCCAGGGACGATTTCTTGCCAAGCGCGGATTATGGGTTTCCGAGTTCCGCGTTGAATCCGGACTCAACTGCGGCGGCCACGCCTTCGCAACCCCGGGATACCTGCTCGGCCCCATCCTTGAAGAGTTTAAAAAGAACCGATCAGAATTGATCGAAACCCTGCATGCAGCCTACATGGACGGCTGCAAGTCACATAACCGCCCACAATGCGACCGCCCGCACCCCATGCGCATTACCGTGCAAGGCGGCATCGGCACAGCAGGCGAACATTCCTTTGCCCTCAAATATTACAATGTCGATGGCGCCGGTTGGGGAACACCGTTCCTGCTCGTTCCCGAGGTCACACATGTGGATGACGCTCATCTCACAAAATTGATGGATTGCACGGAATCGGACGTTGAATTGAGCCCCTGTTCCCCCATGGGTATCCCCTTCTGGTGCCTGCGAACATCCTCCAGCGAGGAAGCACGCAAGCAACGAATCGCCGACGGCACCCCGGGCACAGCATGTCCAAAAGGTTACTTGCGACTGAACAGCGAGTTCTCAAAAGAACCGCTTTGCCCCGCTTCACGTAAATATCTACAGCAGAAGCTTGCACAACTCGACGCGCTACCCGAGGATGATCCGCAAGTTCGTTATGATCGCGAAATGTTGCTGCAGAAAACCTGCATCTGTCACGAACTCGGCGGCGGCGTTTCACACAAATACAACATCAATCCCGACGCCAAAACCTCAATATGCTGCGGCCCCAACATCATCTACTTCAAACGCCTCGCTAAACTGGAAGAAATGGTCAGCCATATCTATGGTCGCCTTTCTTTGCTCTGCACCACAGAACGCCCCAATATGTTTATTCAGGAACTGCGTCTGTACGTAGAACACCTGTGCGAAGAAGTAGAGAAATACTCAGCAGGCCTCATCTCCAAAACGCCGAAGCAGATTGAGGAAATTGGACGCAACCTGCAGGATGGCGTTCACTACTACCGCATGCTTGCAAAACGTATTGTCGGAGAAAAAACTGAAAAGTTCCTCAGCGAGCTCACGACGCTGCAGCAGCAGATCGAAAAAGCACTTCTTCCCGTAAAAAATGAAACCGCGTCGTAATCCGCACCCTATCGGTGCCCCCAACCCAAAAGCGCAACGCACTCAATCGTGAAACCACCCTTCACAATGAAAACGCTGGTGGATTGGGGCGGCGAGCAAACATTGCGCGCCGCCGAAAACCTCATCAGCAAAGGCCTCGTCGCTTCAGCAGACTGGTCGCCCCCAACCCTTTCAGGCAGAATCCTCCGTGACACGCGCCCCCTCGAAACAACCGGAAAGCTATCGCGGGACGGAACGCTTGAAAGTGATTGCCCCTGCTACCTTAACCGTGAACGCGGAATGATATGTGAGCATATTATCGCGGTCGCACTGACCTTGGTTAAACGCGCAACCGATCCGGAACGTGAGGCCAAGTACCAGGAAGAAATGCGTCGCGCCTCACGGCTGGCTCAAATTGACGATTCCCAATTCATTCGACGTGCCCCGGCAAGCGACATCAACGCGATCCCGGCAGAACTCACCCTTGAACTAGATGAAAACTGGCAGGCACAATGGACCCGTGGATCCGTTACCCTCTGTTGCGCCCTGACGTATCGCGGAGAAACTCATCCTCTGGATGCAGTGCCTCGTACGACCGACTTTCACCTTTCGAAAGAAGATGAAGCGCTGCTTTTCGTGCTGGAGGATATTTGCACAGGACCCGCCCTCAGCCGTATAGAACTGAAGCGTAGCGACTTCCTTAACGCCCTCAGACTCCGCAGCGGAAGTACACTCAACACAATCCGGGAAACCAGCCTATCCGTTTCCTCCGTGCCGCTCACAGGACACTTACGCATGGAACTGGATGGCGAAAATGGCGAGATCCTTCTTTTTGTGCACACGGAAATGCCCTTCATGCCGGCAGGCACATTTCCATCCTACTTCGTGGACGGAAAACAGGGGTGGGCATTCGGAGCAAATACCTTTTGCCCTCTCAACAACGTCCTTCCCCTGCCCTACCACGGCATCTACACCGATCCCGTTGTGGTTCAAAGAACAGATGTCATCCGTTTTCTCCACCAGGAACTACCTTTGCTTCAGGAACACACCACCATCGAAAGTGACCTTTCCCCGGACTTATTCACCATCACTCCGGCCACCCCACGTTTTAAGCTGCTGGTTAAGGGCAGCCCCGCATCCCTGTCCGCCACGCTGCTGGCTTGCTACGGCGAGTTCGCCCTGACCGCAGGCAAATCCGACCCCAATGACAACTTTGCACTACCCGACCCTGACGACCTCCTGAGCTATCGCGTCCGCAACCCGGAGGCCGAGAGACACGCTCTCACATTTCTGGAAAAAACCGGATTCTGCGGCGACAGGGGCGACACGCTCAACAGTCTCATTGGCGACAGAAACGTCCTCAACTTCTTCGGAAGTGGACTGCCCCTTCTCCGTCGACATGGATGGACCGTCGATGTTCAGGGACGCGTCACGCCCTACATGGAGGAACTTGACTTTGCGACCCCCGTTGTAAACATCCAGGAACCCAGCGAGGGACAGGGCTGGTTTGACGTCTCTTTCGATTTTGAACAGATCGAAGGCGCAAGCATTTCACATGCTGACATCCAGCGTGCACTGCGCAAGGGCGAAAACTTTCTGCGCCGCGGCGGCAAAACCATTCTGATCGATTCCGACGCTGTGGATTCCATGCTCGACGTATTCTCCGACTGCGGCGGCCAGGCCGGCGAGCAATCCGGACATTTTCAACTCTCCCACCTCTATGCCCCCTTCATCAAATCATCTCTTGAGGGCTTGGACGGCATTGATGTTGAAATGACGGCAAACTGGCGCGACCAAGCTGCCCGACAGAACCGCACATTACGAATGGCTCCGGCACCCATTATGCCCCCCCTTACAGACATTCTTCGTAAATACCAGACCGAAGGCGTAGATTGGCTCTACTTCCTTGAGGAAAACCAATTCTGCGGCTTGCTCGCCGACGAGATGGGCCTCGGAAAGACCCTGCAAACACTCGCCTGGCTTCAACTCCCTCGCTGCAATCGTGAACTGACCGGGCTCCCATCCTTGATTGTGTGCCCCACCAGTCTCGTGGATAACTGGGCATCCGAAGCAGAAAAATTCGTTCCTCATCTCAACGTCCTGACTCTCTCCGGCGCCGATCGACACCAACTATGGAACGAGGTAGAGAAATCGGATTTGGTCATCACATCCTACGCGCTTCTGCGCCGCGATCTGGAACATTACGAAGCGTTCACTTTTGCGGCAGCCGTCCTGGATGAAGCACAACACATCAAGAACCGATCCACCCAGAACGCCAAGGCCTCCAGAAAGATTTCAGCACACCACAGACTGGTCCTCACCGGAACGCCGGTGGAGAACAGCGTCAACGACCTGTGGTCCATCATGGACTTTCTCATGCCCTCTTATCTCGGAGCCCATGAATCATTCAGGCAAAACTACGAGCGCCCGATCAGTCGTGGTGGCGAAGAGGCCGAAGCAGCCCAACGCAAACTGCGCCGAAAACTACAACCCTTCCTTCTTCGACGACTCAAAACACACGTTGCCAGGGATCTGCCGCCCAAAATTGAGCGAATCGCTCGCTGTCCCTTGTCTGCAGATCAAAAAGCCGTATACACAGAACTGCGAGATGCATCACGACGCAAACTCGCCAATATGGTTGCAAGCAAAGGGTTCAACAAATCCCGCATGGAAGTGCTCACGACGCTTCTGCGACTGCGACAGGCATCCTGCCACCTCGGCTTGCTGAAAATGCCGGATCTCAAAGCAAAGAAACCATCAGCGAAGCTGGACACCTTTTTTGAACTCATTGATGAAGCCCTAGACGGCGAACATCGCGTCCTGGTGTTCAGCCAATTCACCTCCATGCTCGGAATTCTGCGTGACGAACTGGAAACACGCGGATTGACCTACTGCTATCTTGATGGCAGCACAAAAAAACGCGGCGAGGTGGTCAAGACATTCAATCAGGACCGCACCATTCCGATCTTCCTGATCAGCCTCAAAGCCGGCGGCACCGGCCTCAATCTAACGGGTGCGGATATGGTGATTCACTTCGACCCCTGGTGGAATCCGGCGGTAGAAGCGCAAGCCACCGATCGCGCGCATCGTATTGGACAGAAGCGGTCCGTCTACAGCATCAAACTCATTGCCGAAGGCACGGTGGAAGAAAAGGTGCTGGAATTACAGAAAAAGAAACGCGCAGTGATTGACGCCACAGTCGAGTCCGACGAACAAATGATGCGCTCGCTTTCATGGGAAGACGTACAGTCCATTTTAGAATAAGGACACAACTGCACATCCCATAATCCAAAAACCACATGGTAGGGACGCCAGTTTTACCAAGTGCCCCGCATGGCCCTTGCCGTCCGCATCAGCACTCTAAATGAAGGCACAAAAAAAGAGCACCCTGCATAAACAGGGCACTCTCAGAAAAAATTATGCAAAGACTGCACTTAGCCAGCGTAGGCTGCCTGCGTCTTCTTCGGTGTCCGCAAAAGATTACGGATCTCCGGAATCGTCAAATGTTTGAGCGTCTCCTCGGGGACACCGAGCGCTACCAGGCGCTGCTTATGCACCTTCAAACGCTGATTTCTCGCGGCTTCAGATTTTCTCGGGCGTGTCATCGGTGCCCTGTTCCATGTACGTCCTGTACCCATGATCTTTCCTTCCAATTTCCAGACTATTATGCAAAAGGAGGCCGAATCATACCGTGAACCACGAAAGGTGCAAGCATAATTGCGAAAAAATGACGTCACCATTCAGCGCCCACAGCATTTTTTGTACTTATTACCACTTCCACAAGGACACATATCGTTTCTTCCTGTGCCTTTAAATGCAGCCGCCCCCAAACGCTCCCGCCGAGCGGCCCGGGCAGCATTCTCCCTGCCCTGACGCACTCTATCTGCCAATAACTGAAGCCCCGGCAACGCATGACTATAAAACTGCAGCCATCCCTCACATAAAGCACTCAACCCGCGCGGATCTTTTCCGCGACTGGGCCTGTTCTTAGGACAACATCCCGCGCAAAACCGAAGATATTCACAATCCTCGCATTTCTCATTCCACTCCCGCTTCCTGGCGCCAAATGCTTCATATTGAGACGATGCGAGCAACGTTTGCCACGAATCCTCCATGATATTACCCAGTTTTAACTCAGGCTCTACATAGAAATCACAGGGATACACATCGCCATTGTGCTCCACCACAAGGTATTGGCGGCAATCCCTGCCCATCGCACATACGTTGGCCACACCATCCACCATCCTGGCAAGAATTGAATCGAACAGGCGAATCGACACAGTCTGCGTATCGCCACAGGCTTCCCATTCATCATACACCGCACACAGAAAATCACCCCATTCACGTCCCGAAACCGCAAACGGCATGAGCGTCCCCGACTCATCATATTCGACGCACTCAATATACTGATGATGAAAAACACCCAGCTCGTCCTTAAGATAGTGATAGATTTCGCGGGGCTTGCGCACATTTGCCTGGCTCACAAGCGTCAAAATGTTGAATTCAACGCGATGATGCTTTAAACACTCAATCCCCTGCATCACAGTCGCATGCGCGCCACGGCCGTCGACAAAAACCCGGTAGGTATCATGAATCTCAGCAGGACCATCAACGCTCACACCCACAAGGAAGTTGTACCGCGCCAGATGCTCTGCCCATGCCTCGTCAATTAACGTGGTATTGGTTTGCAACCCGTTGGAAACCGAGGCACCGGGCCGACCATAGCGACGCTCCAATTCAATGACGCGTCGATAAAAGTCGAGCCCCAGCACCGTGGGCTCTCCACCCTGCCAGCCAAAGCTGTACTGAGGCTGAGGCGTCGCAAGATACGAGCTGATCATCCTCGTCAGAACCTCATCACTCATGCAATGCCGTGTCGACTGCGGATAAAGCTCGGAACGATCAAGGTAAAAACAATATTTGCACCGAAGATTGCAGTCAGCCGATGCCGGTTTCACAAGCAGAGAAAAGGGCTTCATCATACACTCATCATACTGCGCAACTCATCCAGACGCAGGTCGATGTCCTTGCGATCCAGCGTTTCCAGACGATTCAGACTGAATGCCTCCACGCCAAAAGACGCGACCACGCTCCCATGCAGCAACGCCTCACGCACCGACTGCTCATCCGTAGCCCCCTTCTCCGCCAGGTAACCCATGAATCCGCCGGCAAACGAGTCGCCTGCCCCCGTTGGGTCATGCACCTCCGCAACCGGATAGGCAGGCAACAGGAAAACACCACTGCGAGAAACCAGCATGGCCCCATGTTCACCCTTCTTAATCACGACATACTCCGGCCCCATTTCCAACACGCACTCCGCACAACGACGCAGATTATGCTCGCCTGTCAGCAAACGCACTTCACTATCGTTCAGGGTCAACA
>JADHWI010000075.1 GCA_016783565.1 Kiritimatiellia bacterium | reverse complement strand
AAAGGCAGTACCGAAAGAGTCCCCGTTTCCCCTCGTCGCCATGCGCGAAATGCGTAGCTGATCAAGTCTTTCCGGAGTGAGAGCTACGCAGATCAGCCCACGGCCGTGCGTGGCCATGAAATTGATGGTTTTGTCGGTCACAAGCTCAGCCGCCATGACCAAATCGCCCTCGTTTTCACGATTCTCGTCGTCTGTCACCACAACCATCTCGCCGCGCTGTATTGCTTCAACAACATCTTCTACCGGGTCAAACATGGATATCCCAATCTTTGATCTCTTAGAAACAGAAGTCCATCGGACAAATAAAAAGCCCGAGAGAGGATTCCCGGGCCAAGAAACAGCCATAGCCGTCTTGCACGTCCTCTCCCATCCAGACTTTACTGTCGGTCACGGAGTCTCACCGTGTCAGTCCCATTCGCACTCACGAAAAGGACTCGCGGACTTTAACCGCCGGTAAGGAATTCTCCGGCACCATACGCGCGCGAAGTCACCTTGTCCTGAAGACTCAAACTTAATTTTCACCAGTAACGGTACACCATCCCCCTCCACCCCGCAAGCGTCTTTTGCAGGTCGCAACGAGGTCGCAACGCGGCCAAAGAAAGAAGTTTCAACCACCCGCGCCCCCCCGCTGGAGCTCCCGAGGACACGGAGGTTAGAGGGGATGAGGGGACTTGGGCTCCGGGGAAGTTGCATGAATCTGGCGGAATGCGCCCTTCTCCCCCTCATTCCTTTTTCCAGATTCATGCAACGTTTGCCATTTGAGAGAGACAAGAGAAATGCGTTGTGTAAGCTAGTCACGCTTCCGTTCCGTCCTCTGATCTCTGAATCTTTCTCAAGAGACAAACGCGGCATGAATTTGACGATGGTTTCGCCTTTGTTATGGTGAATGGCGGCGACATGAATGAACAATGAAACCATCGTCAAATTCATGACGCTCCCCGGAAGCAGCTCCTCATGCCCTCTAACCTCCTTGGGAGCTCCAGCGCGGGGGCGCGGGTGGTTGAATTCTCTCAATCTCTCAATCTCTCAATCGGGCGCATCTGCGATTTGGTGCACATTTGGAGTGCGTGAGCTTGTGTTGACGCATTGCGGCTATGTCTCCCTGGTGCTACAGCGGATGCGGGAGGCCTTTATGGACAGGTCGATGATCTCATCCTCTATGGACTTGAAGCTCTTGTAAGCGTCGATTTCTTTCCTGATCGTTGCCAGGTTCTCTGCGCGGACATACTCTGAGCGACTCTTGCCTTTGTGCGTGTAGCTGATCTGAGAGAAGGGCCTCTTTGCTTCTGTCGGATTCCGGTATTGGATGCTTAGCGTTCCGGGGCGCATGTCTGCGACTTGCGCCAAGCGGCGCTTGAGTGCCTGGATTCTTCTCTCGATGCTTTTCAATGTTTCCTTTGCCATGTGGAGTCCTTTTGCGGTATAAGGTAGCATTGTAATGCTACCCTAGCAAGGAGGATTGGACCTATGAGCGATACCGGCGACGAGTGGTCGAATGAGTTGATGGAAGAGGAAGACCAGCTGCACGAGGAGATGCGAGAGGAGTTCCGCAAGCGACTGCAGAAGCGACTACAGAAGAAGATCGAAACAAAGGAACAGGGAATGCCCGAGGTGCGCGACCTCAAAAAAAAAGGAAGGTCGGGCTGCGGCTGAGAAGTACCTTTGGAGACGTGAGGCTGCACATGGCCAAGGGATATTGCCCGAGACAGAAGAAGTGGGTTATCCCGATCCGAGAGGCTTGGGGACTGGCAAAGAACCAGCGCCTCAGTCCGGCTCTACAGCGCAGGCTTTGCTGTACGGCGGTGGAGACCGGATCCTTCGAAAAGGCCTCGTCACTTGCCGCCGAATGGGGTTGCAGCATTAGCGATGATGCGATCCGCTCTTGTGTGGTTTCCCTCGCAGAAAAGGCCGCAGAGCTGCCTGTGTCGTCCCCTTGTACCGACAGGGCACAACGAGACGATGTGCTCATCATCATGATGGACGGATGGATGGCGAGACATAGGGGCGCGGACTGGGGAAAGAAGAGGCGCGTCGACGGGCAAGAGCGCATTCATTGGCATGAAATCAAGTCGGCCGTCATGTACCGGCTGAAGGATCAGGCTGATCTCAGCCCCAAGCGCCGTGCTCTGCTTTCGAAACACGTCCTGGCTACCCCCGCCCAGACTGATCCTGTAGCCTTTGGGCAACGGGTTCAACACGAAGCACGCCGGATGGGGCTAGGCCAAGCCCGCAGCGCCTACGTTGTCATGGACGGTGCCGTGTGGCTATGGAACCTCTTTGATGATCGTTTCAAGCAATGTGCATTCGGTACGCTCGATTTCTATCATGCCAGCGAACACATTCACGCCCTTGCGAATGCGCTCTTCCCGGAAAACAAGCAGGATGCCACCAAGTGGTGTGCACGAATACTCCACTCCTTGAAACACCGCTCAGCCAAGAAGCTGTTTAAAACTCTCGCAGAACTTGTGGCTGAGCCACCGTGCCAGGATCAGGCAACCCTAGCTGCGATTGACGGTGCCAACTCATACTTCGAGAATCACAAAGACCACATGAACTACGCCCGCGCCGCAAAGCATGGCCTGCCAATTGGCAGCGGATCTATAGAATCTCAATGCGGTCAGTTCCAAGACCGCTTCAAACGCAGGGGGCAATTCTGGTCCAAAAGCGGGTTCGCCGGACTCCTCGAGATCTCCGTCCGACACCAGAACGGTGAGCTCGCATCTCTATGGGCGGCATAACTACACCGAATCGCAGATGCGCCCAAAAGCTGCAGGATGTGTTGACGAGGGGTGCAAACGAAGAAAGTGGACAGATGCCGGGCGGGACGTAGATTCAACGCTTTTGCCGTCTTCTTCATGAGAAGAATGTCTAGCCCGCAAATATAGCTGTCCTAATCGTAATCCTACGCGTAATCGTAATCGACATTTGCTCAGAATTGACCCGATTATGATTACGATAACGATTACGATTAGGAAGGATGACCATCATGCATTCCTTACCCACTTTCTTCGTTTGCACCCTTGCCGAGACATGGTCTCTTTTCCCTTGGCCGTTTTTGGACACGGCCGGGACAGAGCCCGGCCCTCCATGGGGCAAAATGACCGATTTGTGACCAGAAGCGTACTGATTGTCGCCTGGAGGGATGACCTCCGTGGCGTCCGCAGTCCGAGATTCGCCAAAGGCGCCATGTCGGCCGAGATGCCTTTTTGTCTTTTTGTACAGGTTTTGCTATCATCTACGGTGCTTTGGTAATGGGTTCTCTACCTGGCAGGAATGCGCGCTGAATCTTGAAACGGGAATACGGTATATAATGATAAACACGGTATCCGCACTGAATGCCCTTGTGGAGAGGGCGTTATCGGAGCATCAAGTTGCCATCGATACTGAGTTTCTCTGGGAACGCACCTACAACCCGGTTCTTGGTCTGGTACAGGTCGGATTCGATCACGACGAGTGCTTTCTTGTGGATACGCTCGCCGTCGAGGACTTGACGCCGCTGGGGCGGGTTATTTCTTCTCCTAAGACCGTCAAGATCCTTCACGATGCCCAACAGGATCTCACAATTCTCAGACGCGCAACCGGTGCTTATCCGCGTAACGTGTTCGACACCAGGTGTGCGGCAGGCTTTGCGGGTCTTGCCGCGACGATATCTCTGCGGGACCTGCTGAGAGATATCCTTGGAGTGTCTCTTTCCAAGTCGGAATCCAGGACCAACTGGCTTCGTCGCCCTTTGACGGAGGCCCAGATTGCTTATGCCGTGGATGATGTTCGTTACATGACCAAGGCATACCGAGCGCTTCGCAGGCAAGCGCGGGACCTTGGTTTGCACAGGTGGTTGCAGTCGGAGTTGAAGAAGTACGATGATCCTTCGCTTTATGAAGACAAACAGCCCGGTGAGCAATTCAGGCGGATTCGTGGTGCTGCCTTTCTGGCTCCGGAGAAGCTATCGGTGCTAAGGGAGATCGCCGCCTGGCGCGAAGAAGAGGCGAGCAGGAGAGATTGCCCGAGGGGACACGTTCTTACAGATGCAGTACTCATGCGGGTTGCCGAGACAACACCCCGATCGGAAGCCGATCTCAGAGATGCGGTTAAGAACGTCAACGGTGGCGTCGGTTCAAGGGCGAAAGTGATTCTCGATCTGGTGGATCGGGGATTATCTCTGGACAAGTCTGAGAGACCTTCGATCAGTAAACCGATTCGCGAGAAAGACGAACTCAAGGTCAAAGTTACCAACGCCAGAAAAGCCATAGTGAAGAAATGTACGGAACTGGGTGTCGACCCCGGCCTGATCGCAACACGTGCAGAGATAGCAGCCCTTATCGTGGCTGGCAAGGACGCCAACCACGAGGCACATCGCTTGCTGAATGGATGGCGGAAGACCTTCCTTTCCTGCATTATTCCAGATTCTGATGGCGCCTAGTTCGTCAGGCTGTGCAGTGGTGCGGGGATGGGGATATGTACCGCCACGGGATACGAATCAGGCAGCCCCGCGCAGGCCTTTGTGCCGGCTATCGCTCCCGATCCAGGGAGGACGCCGAAGTCAACTGTTTCACCTGCTATTCTCCGGGAGAGGGATAAGGCGAACCCCCCGTGGTCCGTTTTAGATGAAGGACTTCCCTCTTGCCATGCGCTCTATGCCGAAAAACGATGACAGTGATTGTGCTATGTCAAAGAAGCCTCTTCGTATTCCCAGGGGGGTGCCTGGTTGGCCGGGGCGATAGACCAGGAGAGGCACGAATTCACGGCAATGGTCTGTTCCCTTGAACGTCGGATCATTTCCGTGGTCGGCCGTGAGAATAAGAACATCATCAGCGCGGAGCAGGGGAAGCATTTCTTCCAGAAACAGGTCGGTATCTTCAAGAGCCCCAGCGTAGCCAACAGGGTCTCTGCGGTGCCCATACAACATGTCAAAGTCTATAAGATTGGCGAAGAAAAGCCCATGTGATGATTCTTTCGTGAGTTCAATAATGATCTCAATAGCATCCCTGTTGTTCTCAACATGATAGGATTTGTCGATTCCGCATCCAGCGAATATGTCATCCAGTTTCCCTATGGTTGTCACAGGGATGCCGGCTTTTTTCAGTTTGTCGAGGATGGTTTCTTCGGGCAGCGGGTAAGAGAAGTCGCGCCGATCTTCTGTTCGTATGAACGCACCTGGCCGGCCAATAAAAGGCCGGGCAATCACCCGACCCACTGCATACCTGTTGCAGATATCCCGTGCCACCTCGCATCCTCTGTACAGCTCTTCCAGGGGTATGACTTCTTCGTGTGCGGCAATCTGAAAGACAGAATCGGCACTTGTGTAGGCTATCCAAGCACCATCCTTGATATGCTGTTCTCCCAGTTCTTCGATTATGACCGTTCCGCTTGCTGCCTTGTTTCCTATTACAGGGCGTCCGGTTCGCGACTCAAATTCCTGAATCAACCGGGGGGGGAACGAC
>JADHWI010000074.1 GCA_016783565.1 Kiritimatiellia bacterium | reverse complement strand
TCGTTGCCCGCGCAACCCATGGCGTTGTAACGCCAGTCATCCGCATAAAGCACCAGGATATTCATCGGCTTGTCAGCGGCCATGGCCGATGAGAACGCAAGGCATGATAACAACAGAATTGATAGCAATTTTGTTTTGCTCATATTCATTCCTTACGGGTGGACGTCGTTGCTTGTCCCGCCATAGTTTTAACGACGGCGGATCCTCAACGGCGTCAGACCGTGTTGGGGACCATGAAGTAGAGCAAAGCAGACTACATGGCACGGCAGCACGGTCCACCTTTCTTATCCGTGTAAATCCGTGTAATCCGTGGTTAACTCCCTGCCCCTTCTCCCTTTCATCTCGCATCCCGCATCCCGCATCCCGTATCCCGCATCCCGCATCCCGCATCCCGTATCCCGAAACTCCCCCCTTGGCACGCCGTCTTGTCACGCCATAGCTTCAGCGACGGCGGAAGCCTTGGCGAAGGCGGCTACTACTTAACTTCCGTAATAACCAGCTGACACTGGGATTCAGTATTGTCGTCATTCACCATGCCAGCCTTGCCGCCCTCTCCGATGGACAGGCGCTTGAACTTCTCCGGTCCAGCAGGAGCAGTAAGGAACGTCTTTCCGTTGCTGGCGCCGGTAATCTTGAACTGGGTCCATCCGCCAGCCTTCGACGTATCAGTCAGTGCAAGTCCGTTTGCCTTGGGCAGGTTGGCGGTCCACAGGCGACATTCACCTCCGCCTTCAGCCAACTGGATATGCCACTTGTCACCATTGGCAACGAACTTCCACTGCGCAGAAGCGCCCGTTTCCGAGGACTTCACTCCCTTGAGCGTCGTAACAGTATAGCCATGCTGCGAAACCTGTTCTCCGCCTCCTGCCAGCCTGAGTCCCATGTCAGGGAAGTCAATGTAGTACTTCTTCTCTGGATCCGGAGTGAAATTGCTTGCGACTTCTGTCACCATTTCTGGCATTGGTGTCGTCAGAGTGATGTCCATACCAAGCGTCATAATAAAGCTGGTAAGCTCCGTGGCCATTTTAGCGTGGTCGCCATTGTTTGGATGCCTGTTACCCGTGCCTATCTTAAATATGTACGAATAGACTTCCTTATCACCTTCATCGTTCAATTGTTTCGCCGCTTCTTTCACCCATTGAGCCCACTGGTTCTTATTGGCACTCATCGAACCCAACGTGCAAACAATCTTTGCCTTAGGATAATGGCCACGAATCTTTTTAACGAAATCCTTGTACTTGCCTATGATTTCATCTTTCTTCGCGCCCTTAATGGTCCAACTGTCGTTCTGAAAGAGATTGATCACCACCAGGTCAGCTGTCCATTTACTGAAGTCCCATACGTCACCCGACCCATTAAGCGAACAAGCGCTCAGCCTGTCATAGTACTGCGGCATGATGGTAGGCCACCAGCTCTTAACCAGACCAATACCGCTCTTCGAGATGCAGTGAAGCTCAGCATTAAGGTTACGAGCCGTACGAGAACCGTAAGCGAAGACATTGTCTGTAGCCTCCTTGCTGTGCTCTCCGCCACTCTTGCGATCACAGCCGAGTCCTGTGCTGATAGAGTCACCATAGATTTCCATGCGCAGCCCCGGCCGAGGGGGCGGGTCTTTCAGGGATGCGCCGTCATCGAGCTCAAAACCAAGAAAGGCGGTCGGATTGGCCCCTCCATCGGTGCGCTTATGAATCAGTACTTCATGTGTTTTGTCCTCCAACCCGGAAACTACATCGTAGACACCTTCGCCTTCATTACAGGCAATCACTTTTACGGCGTCATAGTTCCCGTCAATGATGACGCCGAACACATGCTTATTGCCCTTATCGTCCATTTTCACTTTGAGCGAGGTTCCGGTGAAGTTCGCGCGAACACAGGGTCCCGCCCAACTGATAAGGGGCGCCTTTTTGTCACTGAAATCTATTCTTCCAGTGTACTGCAGATTCTTGTCGTCCGCGGGTATGAACCCGGCCATTACAGCCGATGCCCAGAAGGTTAGTAATACTACCGATAACCATTTTGTTTTGTTCATTTTGCTCCTTTGTTTCTGTTAATTTTAGCACTGAATTATACACATATATAATAACCATTCCAGAGAATACCACCTTAACGATCAGGCTTAACGATCGAGCCAAGATGTAGCATTATCGGGCCACCCGCCTACGCCGAGGCTACGGCGTGGCAAGCAGGGGGTCAGACACTACCTACCCACTAAACACTTATCGTTTTAGGCTGAAACACTTAACCCCGTAAAACTGAGCAGATATTCTCTTCTGTAATCAGTGCGGCGTCTTCAGGTCGTTCGAGAAAGATTCCGACATCCTCTACCAGCGAAGCGCAATCAAGCGTCTTAATCTTTTTAACAATATCCTCTTTCCAGTTTTGTGCATTGAAAACACCTGCTCCCTGGGTCTGATCCAGCGCGTTCTGCAACTGTTCCAGATTCGGTTCTACTGGCGGCCGTTTCCCGCAATACCACAGAAGGTCATACCAATCTCTGCCTTTTGCGTATTGGCGGGTAATCAGCGCATGAACTTTGCCAGCCATCAGTGATGATAAATCGTAGTAGCGAAGCGACAGCATCGCATGCCTGTTTACAATGCCTGTCTCGCTGACAGCGCCTGGAGGCGGCCGGGTGTCGATCTCCAGCTTAATAGACATGTTCTGATCCGCCATAGCCGCAAGGCCCGCATCCTTCATCAAGCCCGCCACTTTGATCCATGATTTGTGAACAGCGGAACGCTCATTCCAGCTCACTACAGCATTAAAACCTTCCATACTCAGATCGTTCTTAACTTTCTTCATCCACAATTCAGGCTTGTAGCCGCTGTCACTCTCGAGCGAAAAGTCAAGATCTTCAGAAAAGCGGGGCAAGCTATGAACAAAACGCAAAGCTGTACCACCCACAAACGACAGGTTCACAAATGCTTCACTTTCATGCAGTGAGCGCAACACCATTGCCTGGACATATTCCCTCAGCAAATTAAGTTTCTCAGCCGGATCTTCTACATCCTTGATAATAGATAGAGCTTCTTCTTTCATAACTCCACAGTCCCTTCACTTTGAGCACTGACAACTGAGTTCCACACCTCAACAGCTTTGACCAGTCGAGGTGATTGATATCTTTCTGCATAGTCCCGCAGCTTCTCACAGCTAATTACATCACCGTTTTGGAATCGCATCTCTTCCATACGCTTCCTGCCCCACACTCCCTTATTAAGGTGCCAAAGATCTAGCAGCGCTTTCTCCGGCTCTGCGATAGTAACTTTCCTACCTCCCAAATCTACAGACCTGTACCCGAAGAAGCCTGCCGCTTTTACGCTTTGATATCTGAATGAGCCAAACGAATTGTCAAACGATCTTGATACCCGTGAGGTAACACTTGTGAAGGTAACAACCTTTTCGGGAATCAACCCGTAATACCCCATCGCCCAGTAGGTGCTGAGATACGACGGACGGTAAAGGTTGTTAGCCAATTCAGCAGGATTGATAACGGGCATATTACTGGAAGCCGGAAATGCGTACATTCCCCGCCTCAACGGCAACAGCTTACCGTCTTTGCACCACCGGTAAAGCTGCATGCGAATACTTTCCCGGCGCTCGCCTGTCAACTGAACAACAGATGCCAGATCGAAAAAGCCCTGTTTTCCAAGAATTTCAACCAAATCATAGTATTTCATTTACACTAATATACATTATTGTAGATTATTGTAAATAATATAATGATATATTTTAGAAATACGAGATCAGCAAAGGTAAGGCGATTTCCCTTAAAGCATTCAAGGTAGGGCGTGCTCGCCGAACTCCTGGCGTCTGTCCCTCACTGCGTTCAGGGTCAGACGCACTACAGACCTAAACTATAGCGACGGCCACGCCGTTGGCGTGGTAAACTTAATCCGCCGAAGCCTTGGCGAAGGTGGAAAAGCCGCTCTCCATCACTCCCACACTCCCACACTCCCTCACTCCCCGCACCAGAACTGGATTGAGTACCCCATGCCCTTCCGGTGTGGACCATTATTGCGTATACTATGATGGATGAGACCGTTGGAATAGCGCAGGATGCGCCTCGATGCATCCCATGGTATCATGATGCCGGGGGCTTCTGTGGTCTTCCCGGTCTGCAGGTCGACGAAATAGGAAGGTGCCTGCTCCCGCAACCAGTGTGGGCCGCGCATCTGAACGAACATTCGGTTCCCATCGCGCAGGAGGCAGGCCAGTCCGCTCTTGTGCTTTTTCTTATCCTTATCGTTCTTCAGACGCTGACTCTCCTTCACGTCTGAATCGTGGAGGATCTTTTTTGCCTGCAGGTCGAAGATGATAACACGTCGGCCCCGATATACGCAGATCAGGCGTTCCCCGTCCAGGTCGAAGTACATATTATTTCTGTCATAACCAGTGCCGGCCATGGCCAGCGGAGTGGCGCGATAGCCGTCGTCCTCGAACTTGTATACAGCCAGCTGGTTTCCCTGTTCTGCGGCTACAACGTATTTTTCATTTGAGGCGATGACATGCGCGATCTGCGTATTGCCGAAACGCCAGGGCTGCGGCTTCTTGCCGTCCAGCTTATAGAAGCAGTAATCCCCCTGTTCTCCCTTCTTTCTTCCCTTCTTTTTTTCAGGCCCGCTAGAACCGAGCAAGGCACCCCTGGTACCGCATGAGATGGCACCCCACCAACCGCCGTTCCTGTCCAGCGGAATCTCCTTGTAGGATCGAATTGTCTTGCCTGTTTGAGGATCAACGACAAAGTGCCGAAGCGGTGTCTGGTTTCTGTGGAAGAAGTGTATGACGTTGGCCTGGGCAAACGCGTGGGACCCGTGGCCATAAGCCTTATCCCATCGGATCTTGCCCGTTTTGAGATCCAGACAAACAGCCCTTCCGTCACTATTTGAGCCATTCCAGACCAGGATGTAATCACCTGCTTGCTGAACAACCCGAGTGGACACTTTGCGGGACCAGCGCCTTTCGCCTGTCCGCCCGTCAAAGGCGATGAACTGCTCTTCGCCACGAAGCACCAGTAATTCGCCGAAGAATATCGGCTGTTTATGTTTGAGCTTTGACATATATCGCTGCCACACGATCCCGCCCTGCGGGTTGGCTTCTACGCAGGTGAGAATACCGGCGTCCAGGTAGTACATCTTTCCGGCCAGGGGTGAGCCGGACGGCGGCACCATGATACTTGCATTATCAGACGCCCGCAGATCCCATGCTAGATTCAGCGAAACCTTGAGAGCAGTTGTCATGGACGCGTTTGGATTAAGAACGCGCTTCGCGGGATCCAGGTAAGGGGTATTACCGACGACGAACAGTCTGTCCCCGTCGATCCGGGCGGCCTGCGGCGGGCCGTCCTTTAACTCCCACTGCCGTTTCCCGAGGAGCGTGCCGTCCTTCGCGGACAGGGCAATCATCTCACGTTCGGTGGCAACATACACACGATCCCCCATGAGCTGCACCCGGCCTACAATAG
>JADHWI010000041.1 GCA_016783565.1 Kiritimatiellia bacterium | reverse complement strand
AGCGGGAGCGTTGATTGCGCACATGCCATTCGTCAACCGCAGCAGCCAAAATGGTTCTCGCGGGTTCGGGGAGATCATTCAACACACCAGCATCCGATGCCTTGACCGCCAGTCTATGCAGCAAACGCGTCGCTCTCGCCTGTGCAAGAATCACACTCCACTCAGACACGGAACGCCCCAGCAGGCTACCGGGATCTACCAAAGCGGCCAAAAAGGGAAGAGATTGACCACGGATGACACGGATTGAACGGATCTCAGCCTGCAATAAAGAATCTCCTCCCCTTGTGGATGCGTTGTGAGTATTTTCGGAAGGCCCCGCCTTCCGAAAACACTCGCAACATCTCATCCCTATCCGTCTAATCCGTGTCATCCGTGGTTAAACTCCCTCTCCAACAGCCAACGCCCAATCACCTGACGATTCGTTTCCACTTGAGTTGCGCAAACTTGAAATTCAACAGCAAGGCTAATCTTAGCCCCGTTATAGCGAGATAACCCGACATCTGAGCAACATGATTATCGTTGAAAGCTGTCACCACTTTAGGATCAGCGATAACCAGGTCATCCACGATCAAATCAGGGATGAGCCTACCGACCTCATGGCCTCGGTATTGCACAGGGAAATTCTTCTGCTGATCAACTTGGTGTCCCTTGGCACGTAACTCGAGCACCAAGGCATTCTCATAGAGCTTCTCGTCAAGCCCTGGTTTCAGTTCATTTAAAACGGTCATCGCCGCACCTATAATCTCACGACTCAACGATTCATGAATCAGCTCACCCATTTCTGTCCCTCCTCATGCTAAACCAGCTTCTTCTTACCACGGATGACACGGATTGAACGGATCTCAGCCTGCAATAAAGAATCTCCTCCCCTTGTGGACACATTGCGAGTGTTTTCGGAAGGCCCCGCCTTCCGAAAACACTCGCAACATCTCATCCCTATCCGTCTAATCCGTGTCATCCGTGGTAAAACTCCCTCTCCAGAAGTTGCGCAGCATCGAAGGCGTCACCAAAGGTCAGGACATGGCAATCACAGCGATCGACGGTGTTAGCCAGAAGATCGAAACCTTGCTGTCCGAGACGCTTGTAATTAAAACAATGCGCAACGGCTCGCTTCATCGCCTCGGCCTTTCCGATTGATGCAAGTTCCTCTTCTCTCCCCGGCTCATATTGGACGAATATGAGCCGTGTGGGTAACACAGGCTCGTCCATTCGCGCAACCATATCCGCAACCGGCTTCATATGCGCCACAATACCCTTACGTTCACCCGGCGATGAGGGTCCAAAGACGGCCTCCGAAAACGCCGTCTTCATTCGAGGAATCATCTCATTCTTTACGCAAACTGGTCGAACCAACGGATCGAGCTGTCCGTCGCTCAAGCGAATAAGCGCAAATTCATCGGAAAGCAGTTGACCCCCGCGCTGCATAAGCGCTGCCGAAAGTGTACTTTTTCCACTGCCCGAAGCGCCCGCCAGAATCATACCCCTCCCTGCGTGCGTGACCGTCCCTGCATGCAACATCAAGTGATACGGGCTCCAACGTGCCACACAGGAATTCAGCCCCCACTCCAGATAGGGCATAGCTTCCTGTCGCGGAAAAGGGCCAAACCGAGCAACGCCGTCGCAAGAAAAGACAGCCTGTCGTCGCCAGGGCCTACGCAAGGAACGATAAGGATCGAGGGAGACATAGAAATCAATTGGGGCATCAGCCTTAACCCGTGGAAAGTCGGCATACAAGCGACGGAAAGGTGCGTCTAATTCAGGGACACGGATCGAAATATCATAACAGAACCGGCCAACCCTCAGGCGTACAGAACCACCCTTTTCCTGGTAGTCCATGCACTTCATTCCTCATCCCTCTCATCCAACAAATCCAGTTCATTCAAGCGTTCAAGGAGAGTTTTGACATAGGCGTCGACCTCCTCGGTCAATAAATCAAACTGGCGGGAAAGCTTTTCAGACAGCTCACAGGATGAGGAGACCCCGTCAACCAGAAGATCCAACACCTGCGTAGAAAGAGCGTCGAAAAAGAGCGTATCGCCACTCAGACAATTAAACAGAACCAAGCCATCAGACCACTGACGCACGTTAACAACATCACTTTTCAGACGAAGAAGCATGCGGGAGTATAGCCGCAAAAAGGCATAAGAGGCACAAAAAAGAGAAGAGATAAGGAGAGTTATTGGTGTAATTGTTAATCGGGGGAAATGGGAGGTGTGCGTTGCGGGGCATGTGGTGTGTGATGTGAGAGGGGAGGCAGGACTCGTCCTGACCGCGCCCGCAAGCCAAGAATCTACGGTCTAATGTCTATAGTCTATGGTCTGCGCGACTGCGCTATCCACCGCTGGGAGCGCCGGAGGCAGCAGAACCCTGGGCCTGAGCACCGCGGGCGGTAAGCAGGAGTACGACAGGAGCGGCACGCAGAGCGGTAATGAGGACATCGCGACGGGTGGCAGGTGTCGCGACCCCCACCCCATTAGCAGCGTCCGATGACACTCCTCGCTCGGTTCCGTTTCTCTTTTCTCCGGCGTTCATACTTACTGCCTCACTTGCTCACATAACTCCATTACATTATCGCACGCACCGCCTCCCCAATCAAGCAGCGAGTTTGGGCGGGGACTCAACGATCCCATTCACAGATGAAGCCATCCATCTGAAGCCCCTTGGCATCAACAGGGAAGTCATCCCACGCATCAGCATCATTCATCCATGGCACACCTAGATGAAGATAGTGAGCCGTTCCAGAATCGTTGGCAGGTTGCCCTCGGAACCAATTGCTATACTTGAACGGCTCTCCTGACACCCAAACCCATTTGCCTTCCTGTTTCTCATCTGTTCCACCAAGCCAGACAGAACGATTGTCGGCCATCTTTGTCAAAAAAGCATTCTCAGCGGCGGTCGTGACGCAAGCGAGATAGCCCCCATATTTCTGACAGATTCGCTGTGCTTCATGCCAGGGAACACGCTTTTCCACAAGAAGGTAATGATGTCCACCCCACCCCTTCGCTGACGGGGGTATTCTGATACGATCTCCACTGCCCGAGGCATCGACAATATCCGACATCTCAAAAGAAATACGATCCTTTTCTTTTTTTGCAGCCAACGCTTTTTCCATCTCATCCTGACGCATAGCAATCTTGATAAAATCATTCAGCGCTTTAACATAGTTCTGAAGAAGCTTCGCCATTCTCTCTCGCCTCAACAGCTCTGCATCATCTCTTGATTCATGAAAACGGTCCTGTAATTTCTTGATATATTTACTCACACTATCAGACTTGAGCAAAATTGAACCATTCGCCTTAAATCGCTTCTTTTCCTCCTGCACCGCCAGATAACTCTCGATCAAACCCGATTGCTTAAGGTGTTCAAGCGTCTGATCCAGACCTACTGAATAGTCCTGTGACACCTCGGCAAGATCATTTGAATAAGCTGCTTTGATCTTGTGCAACGACTTATCGTAGCGCGAGCGCAAATCCGTCAAATCCAAAGAAGGATCACTTTGCCCCAGTACCATCCTCGAAAATAGAATCAACAACAAACTCCACATGGGAAAACGTCTTTTCCCTGTTAAACGTCCTTCAATACTCATAATCCTCTCTCCTCACCCCAACTCCGCAATGCCATCAGCATGCCCGCATGTCCCCCCAAGACATGCAATATCACATCTTCCTCTCTCGCCCCTGTGCCGGGAATATGGCAAACTGATACCAATGTCAACATATCCTGCGAGACCCATGCAGGACTCCGCAATCCTAAAAACGTTAACAGGTCACATCGCGACGCATTCCATTTTGATCGCAAAAAAAGTCGTGTATTCCTAATCGGATGACGTAACCCCTTCAATGAGAATCCACGCGGAGCCCATCCCTGTGCATCAGGAATCCCAATCCGCGGGAACGCCATATCCCGTGTGTCAACGCTTGTAGCGACCAGGTCTGTTGCACGAATCATTGTGGTTACCCAGATGGCTACATCGTCTGTTGAGGAGGTCAAGCGCCAGAGCTGATAAGGAAGAGAAGCACTATTTAAAAAGTTGTGGTGTGTTGCGGATTGTGCATTGTGGGTTGTGGGAGAGAATACAGAAGAAGATGCGGGACTTGTCACGCTGGGGGCGAGATGCGGGATGTGGGATCCAGATTCTCGACTTCCGACTGAAGTCGGTTGTCGGTTATCTCTCAAAAGCTCGACCGTATACCCCTTAATTCGCATGCAATCGCACATGTTGTATCCATGCACAATGCGGACGGACACGCCACGGTTCTGAACCATATTCTTCGGGTATCGATAACGCAACGCGTAGACAATAATGTTGGGTTCCAAAGGGTCTGAGGACACCTCCTTTTCTTCAGACCACCAACCTTCAATTCCCGGTGAAAATCCAATAAATGATTCACCGGACACCGTACCCTGAGGAGTGCCGGATCGAGCAATGCAACTTGCCAGCAGCCACGCGCATACAAGCGTAATACAGGCAATCAAGGCACCCGCCGCAACTTTCTCCTTTGTATGTTGTCCTTTCATGCAAAAAGATATCCGTTAATTTTTGATCTGTGCATGCCTCGATAATTTTCCACAATTAACTATTAACCAATAACTCTTTCCCTCTCAATCTCCCTCTCCGCTATCCTCCGTACGCCTGATTCAGAAAGATAATCGAAATATAGATGTAGAGGATGCTACCGAATGTCGCAAGCGTTACATACCATCCGACATCCCGACGAGGATTAAGAAAGGCCGGCGTCTCATCCCCCATGACGTTCTCAGCAAGTCGCGGTGTCGCGTTCAGCATTGCGATCAGAAAGAAAAATGGATAGACAAAGGTCCGACTTAAAAAGTAAGCACTCGCCGCAAAACCTCCCATCGCCGCCAATCCCAATCCTGAAAACCTGTATAGATACGCCTCCTCAAGACTACGCTTCTGCCAGCATGCCATTCTGACACGCCACGTAAGCAAGATGCCAAGAAAAAACACCCCGAACCACATCCAGTATCCAAGAATCCCAAGTTCGGCATAGCAAGTCACAAAGGCATTATGCGCAGCTCGCCCTTTCGCAATCGACCAGAACATGTTATAACCAACACCAAACAACGGGTTGGCCTTGAATGCCTGGTTCCCAAAACCCCAGAACACCACCCTCTCGCGTGCAGATGCGTCCAACATGGCGCCCCCTTTCAGGCGACAGAAAACCAGTGCCGCAAGGAGCCCGCCAGCCATCACATATCGCATCCAACGTCGTGGAAGCATCAAACATATCATCACGCCACCTATCGCAACCATCGCCACCATTCCACCCCGCGAACCTGTCGACAAATAAGCCCGAAAAAGAAAGGCCGATATAGCCACCCCGCTGATAACGCTCAACGCATTTTTGCGACGCGTCATTGTAAACGAAAGCGGTATAGCCGTTGCAAAAGCCTGGGCAAGATCATTTGGGTCCGCAAAAATACCAAAAAAACAAGACCTCACTTCGGCAGGGCGGTCTCCATATGGCGGCACCCATAACGGTCGACTCCCAGCATAACCATACCCACGCACCTCCTGCAAAAGCGCATGCACAGCCATGATGCATGCGGTAGCAACAAAAAGCCTGCTGATAGCCCGCATCTTCTTAGGAGTATCCAAAGAGCAATACAACAAGAGGGTAAAAAAACATATCTTGAACACTTCGACCATCGCGTCTGTCATTCCAACGAAATACGTATGCGGAACATGAGACAACATGGCTGCCAACCAAAGCCCCCCTAACATGTATATTTGTGGCGATCTCTTGGGAAATTTGATCTTACCTTCATCGACTTCTATCAACAACGAAAGGAGACAAAGTACCACAACCGCATCCAGCATCGGCCAACCGTACAACCATGGCACAAGCCACTCCTGTGGTCGCCAGAAGACGAGAAACATGAAGATGATTGTGAAGAAGAAAGTCATGGTGCCGCTTTGCGGGATGCGGGATACGGGATGCGGGATGCGGGATAAGAGATGCGGGATGCGGGATACGGGATGCGGGATGCGGGATAAGAGATGCGGGATGCGAGATGCGAGATGCGAGATGAGTTCGCTACGAGACATGCCGAGGAGTGCTGTGGGGTGCACATCGCGAAAGACGTCAGGTGGCACAACATGCTCACTTGCTCACCCGATACTCAGCAAGATCTTCCTTAACCGAGCGGTGGCTCGATTCAACGCCTCGAATAAAACGGTTCAATTTTCCACCGAGAGCATTAAGTCGATTGTGCAAATCGTTGTAAAGCGTCTCATCGGAAAGGGATCTCGTTTCAAAGAGCGTCTCAAGATGGTCAATAGTTTCATCACAGGATGCATGTGCATAGGTTAGAAACTTCAGAAAATCCTGCTTGTACCGCCTCCTGCCATAACCTTCCACAATGTTAGACTTTACCGACTTCATCGAACGGCGGATCTGCGATCCTTCCTCGTACATTTCAAACTTCGGCAACTTCTGAAGCGTCATTCGATGCACGTTCACCGTCAATTCCCTCGAAAGCCGCCAGATATCTAGTTCTCTATAGCTCATTGCCTTTCCCTTCTATCATCACACATCATGCATCATACCTTCGGCATAACAAATTTCACCTCTTCTATCCCGCACTTGTCTCGGCATAGAATCCGGATCGTGCATATCCCCTATCGCGCATCTCTTATCCCGTATCTCGAATCTCATTCCCCTCCCCTACATGGCTCTCTCTTTCCCAAACAAGACAATACGCAGGGTGCTGAGGATTATTTGGAGGTCAAGGCTGAGAGAAAGATGCTTAACGTAATACAGATCGTATTCCAGTTTACGGCGCGTATCCTCCACATTGCTACCATAGGGATATCGGACCTGTGCCCAACCGGTAAGACCGGGAACCACGTTCTCACGTTCTGCATAATGCGGAATCATTTCGATTAACTGAGTAATTAATTCCGGACGCTCAGGACGCGGCCCCACCACACTCATATCACCATTCAGAATATTCCAAAACTGCGGCAGTTCATCGAGACGCGTTGTTCGCAAGAATCGTCCAACCGCCGTGATCCTCGGATCATGTTCACTTGCCCATACGGCACCGGTCTCCTTTTCCGCATCCGGACGCATGGTCCGGAATTTAAAAATTCTGAATTCTTTCCCAAATTGTCCAACTCGCCTTTGACAATAAATAACAGGACTGCGCCAATCACTACATTTAACTGCCAGCGCCACCAAAAAAAACAAAGGTAGCGTCACAATGATTCCGAGAAGTGATAACAAAATATCAAAAACTCGTTTTGCCCGCTTCAGCATAGGAAATTCACAGTCCATGCCGAGCTGGACCATGATATCCGGCGTGATCAGATCAAGCGGAGTCCGGCCTGCATACATTTCCGACACACTGAGAGGACTCATAATCTCAATGCCCTGAAACCTCAATCGCGTCAACAATGGATATAGCTTGTATCGATCCTCTTCTTCTTCGGCCCCCACAACCACTAGCTTAACGCTTAAACTCCGCAACACATTTTCAAGTTCCTCAGCCCTGCACTCCACAACAGCTACGGCGTTATGCAAGCGCTCATGCTCGCTGGGCTCACCTTCAATCACACGTACAAACGTAACGACCTTGTGTGCGGGCAAAACCAAATCACTTTCCAGCACCTTACGAATTTCTTCAGCACGCTTTCCCATGCCAATAATGGCCGTACGACACAAAAAGAGTTCGCTGCGAAACAAAGCACGATAAACAAGGAGCTTAAGAAATAACGACAGCGCGCTATATGACAGAATTGACAGCACGAGCACACCACGCCCAAGAACCACGGTGAACCATGCATAAGAAGTCATGCTGAGAATGAATAGCGCAAAAACAAGCGAGAATAACCACGTCACCACCAAGTTGAAGCGGGAATACATATATTGCAGTCGATAACTTCCGCTGAGATAGTTAGCCAGAAGAATGGCACCAAACAACAACAACCAACCCTCACGATAACCGTACACATACTGCGTTATATCTTCATGGCCAAAGCGGACCATGATGCCGATAAAACTGCCGACCAGCAGGCACACCAGATCCATCAAAGCAATCCAGATGGTCTGCGTATGAACATGTGTTCCGCGTGTAGGCATTGTTAGTAAGAGTTAAATGTTATTGGTTAATAGTGATTTCGGGAACGATACGGAATTCAAGATTCGGGATACGGGATACAGGATGTAGAAGGCGAGATTCAAGATTTTGGACGACTGATACGAGATGTGAGATAGGATCCCAGAGACGATTCACAGCAAAGTCATTCACTGCACGGATGCCCATTAAACCCGACCAGATTTTTCCTGGATACCTATAATTCATGGTTTTCTCAATCCCGTATCATGCATCCCGCATCCTGTTCGATCATGCTACCACACCACACATCGCCCACATCATACCTTCGGCGCGACAAGTCACACATCGCGCCATTCCTATTCCAGAAGCTGCGAGTCTACGGTCTGCGGTCTACAGTCTATGGTCTTCTCCGCTCCCCTTACTCCTTCGTTATTGACTGCCGGAGGCGGCGGGTTAAGCCTTCTGTCTTGCGTCCAATGAGACCACCCAATCCACTTCCCCAACCGCCACGATCAAAGACGGCATCATCATGGTGATAGTTGTACCCGTACACATATGCATTGCTGTAATAGGCGTAGTTGGGATACTGGTACGCATAATACAAACTACTGAGACGGTGCATCTCAATGCTGTTCATGATCATTCCCAATACGCGTGAATCCTTGAGCATATCCAACGAGTACTGAATCATGGGCTTTGAAGTCTTGTTGACGCGCACCACGTAGACCACTACGCCCAATCCCTGTGTCGCGGCGATGACTGTATCCGTCACACGTAAGACCGGTGATGTGTCTACCATGATATAGTCATAATCTTCCTGAATCTCAGAGAATAGACCAACCATATCGGCCGATTGCAAGAGTTCAGACGCATTATCCACAGAACTTCCGGTAGGAATAAGAGACAAACCTTCGATACGTGTATTCTGAACCACCTCACGCAAATCGCCACAACTACCAAGCACATCTGTCATCCCAGGTTCTCGAGCTGCACCAAGAGAGCGATGCAAGCGACCGCGGCGCAAGTCAAGATCCACAAGCAGCACCTTCTTGTTCATCTGGGCGATCATAATGGCAATATTCAACGTGGTGAGCGTCTTGCCTTCCCGCGAGTCAGCGCTGGTGACCAAAACGATCTTCTCGTTAATCTTACCCAAAGACGCCACAAGGCTAGTTCGCAGTGCACGATAGGCCTCAATGGCGCCCGAAGCATTCTCCTCCGTCACGATAGGTCGAATAGCTTTTTCCAGTCCGCTATGCGCCCAGTAAGGAACCCCTCCCAGGAACGGCACTCCTAACTCACGTTCCACGTCATTAATGGACTGCACCTTGTTGTCCACAACCTGCATGAGCAAAGCAATACCGAACCCGGAACCAAGCCCGAGTGCAAGGCACACCAACAATATCTTCTGCGTATCCGGCCATACAGGAGTCGGGTTTGCAATTGGTTCTTGAATCACACGATAATGTTCTGCTTTCTGCTCTTCAGATACACGCAGATCATGCAGTCTTTCATATAAAGTACTGTAGTTTTTTTCAAACCGCCTCACCTCAGACTGCAACTGATCGTACTCCGCGCGACGCTGACGCGACAGTAGGCTCTGAGCACGCCACTTGTAGGCAGCCGACTCCAATGCATTGAGCTGGGTCTTCAGAGCCTGGTAACGATCCTCCAACCGCTTCATTTGTATTTTTGCCGCCAAGTCAAGCTTGTCTCGTACCTTTTGAATTTCCTCATCAATAGCACGAACCTGGGTATGCTCAAGTTTTAGATTTTTCAGCATCTCCTCGCGCTGTTGCTCAAGATTCACCAATTGCACCCTGAGTTCCGCCCAGCCGCGCTCTCCTTCCTGCCCATCCGCTTGGGGCAAGCTGTCCGCCCTCAACTCATCAGGAAGCAGTTCTTCCGTTGAGTCGGATGTCCCTCGCCCCTCGGAACCTTTTATGTCAGATGATGACGTTTCACGAGAAATCCTTGCCACATCACTCAACACCCCCACGTTCATATCGCGAAGCACAGGAAACGAGGACTCCATCATCATGATCTCAGTCTCAAGAGCATGCCGTCGCCTCATGAGTGCCGATATGTAGCCGCCTTCAATACTGGCCTTGATGTCTTCTCGAAAGATGTCGTGCAATCGCTGATACTCAATGACCTCTTCTTGCGATTCTCTCAATTGGTCATCAAGACGATGTAACTCATCTTCCAAAACCTGCGTGACGGTTTGAATCGATTGTTGTTTAAAACTCGCCCACTCTTTCTTGTGCTCATCAATAAGTGCAGAAAGAAAAGCAACCGCATAGCCCTTGTCCCTGGCTTTAGTTGAGACAAACAGCGTGGGACCTACAGTCATGGTTCTATTTACATTGACCGGTGCCGTTAACTTTTCCTTCCCGCCAAGGCGTTCCGTCCACTCTGTCGCCAACCGGTCAACCACGCGTTGTCGAATCTTGCCGCTCCTGAGCAGATAGATATGCGTCTTCTCTTCAGCCCATGGAGCCCGCTCGGATAACGCAACATTTTCATCACGATAAATGAGAATCTGACAATTGGCACCGTACTGCTTGGGCGTTAGATTGAGATAGAGCACCCCACCCAGCAAGCAGTACAAAAAGCACACGACTATGATTTTCCAGCGAAAAAACAAAATCCCAAGGTAGATTCTGAAATCAATCTTCTGTTCCTGCTGTGGTTGCTGCGGAGGCATAAAAATATCCGGTTTCTAATTTGTTGCCGTAATGGAGAAGTGAAGTATTGGAGTATTGGAACAGCAAACAACAGCCATTGGACTCTTCGGGATCTTTGTTTTGCACTTAGCTGTCACCATGCCACCTATCTTCACCTTATACAAAGCCTATTCTTACAAAAAACCATTTGCAGGATACCAGAAAGGGGCAAAAAATGGAAGAAATGAATAGAGAAAAGGGAGTTATTTATTATTCGTTAATAGTTCATATAGATCCGTGATGAGAGTCCTGAGTTGTGCGACTTGTCACGCCGAAGGCATGATGTGGGAATGAAAGAGTTAATAGTGATTCGTTATTGGTAAATCGTGGCGGGCGGGTGCGGAGCAGAAAGAGAAAGTATGTGCGAGTGCGTAAGTGTGTAGGTTTGGGCGCAGAGAACGCCAGACAAGTAAGAGCGAGAGAGCTCCTGGTGGAGTCGTAAGATACTCCGCGAGCCAAGACGATTAACGGTTAACGGATCAACCATTAACTCTCCACCCCCGCTAAAGAAGCGTGAAGCGCCGGGCGGGTACAATAATCCGATCCCCGTCTTCCAGAATGAAATCATCTTCGGGTCGGCCCTTCTCAAGAATGGTCTCCCCATTGACCAGAAACTCCTGCTCAAACCCCTGATCATCACGTCGCACAATCTTGATTTCCTTCTTATTGGCAAAAGGCGGCAGACTCCCCATCCGGAAAAGCAAGTGCATCATCGTGCAGGGCTCTCCACCTTCGAAACGCTGAAATCCCGGTCTGCCAACTTCCCCGAGAACAAGAACAACACGTTCACCAAGCGGCTGATCAGCACGGCGTGCTGCATGCGGTACAATATATGCAAGATCGTTAATTCTAAGCTGAACATTGGGAATCTGTGGTTTCCCCGCTTCATCAACTAATGCGAATTCTTCCCATCCTTCCGCCTCGGGTACTGCACGTAACATTCCATTGCGATATACACGAACCTTTCCACCACGACCATCTGACGCCAACCCATCTACCCTCAGCAAGGCATCGTTGAGAGAAATTGTATCTCCTGCACCAATCTTGATCAGCCCGGGACGCCGGACAGCACCCACGACTTTGATATGACCATATGACGCACGAAGTATCCGAATCTTAACGCTAGCCGTTCGGAAATCGCGTGAAGTTAAAACGTCCTGCACCCTTTTGGCAGCTTCTTTTTCCGTCTTGTTCATCAGGATTATGGGGCCCACGTACCCCAACTCAACTGCGCCAAAATCGTTAACCGAATAACTCGCATTTAAGCTGGGATCTTCTGCCACACTGATCTGAACAAGGCAATTGGGATGGATTGTCAACTCCCGTTGTCCCGCGCCCTGCGACGCTACAGCTTCATCGGGGGCAACAGCAGGAGACGCATCAACATCCGGTTCGGCTGCTATAGCGGCTTCATCAACATCTACCGCCGGAGAAACAGGTTTTTCAATATCACCCGGGAGATCCGCCCCTGAGGAAGTTTCCTGATCCATTACCTCAAGTTCAGCGATCAGGCGAGCCAGATCGCCTTCGGGACTGGTTGCACAACCACACAAAAAGTGTGCGCATAAAAGTGTCAGTATGCTAAGCGTTAGCGCCCGTCGCATGTAACAATCCCTCAAATCCTGAAAAAAAGACTCCACCTCGACCAAATGTGTTATGCTAAAAGCGATTTAGCCTCAAAGTCAACTCGAAAACCTTGCTTGCGAAGTGCAAAGTAAAACGCACGGTTCGCGTGAGCCGTATGTTGAAGGAAGAGAGTCTGATGAAGGAGAAGGTGTAGGTTCCCTGGGAGGGAAGCCCCCCATGGGGGGCGGCGCAGAAGAAGAAGTGCCCCATGGGCCAGAATCTGGTTTCCTTGAGTTGCGAACCAAAAAGCAACCAGGGAGGCCCATGGAACAGAACAATAATGGCAAAAGACAGAGTGGTGGCAAACACTTTACTTGGGAAGATCGGGTGCGGCTCGAAACGCTGGAGCGCGCACTGTATCCCGGAAAAAGGAAAGTCAACCTGTCCGAGTTGGCCAGGCGCCTGGGACGGCACCGCAGCTCAGTCAGCCGGGAGTATCACCGGGGAAGGGTCATAAACATCAACAGCGAACTTGAAAAGTTCTGGGTATACTCGGCCCGCAAAGGACAGGATGCCGCAGAGCAGGCCGCCCTGAATAAGGGTCCACAAGGCAAGCTGACCAACCGGATAGCCGATGCGATCCGCAAGCAGATCGTCGAGGAGAAACTCTCACCCTATGTGGCGTTGATTCGGCTCAAGAAGACAGGGCAGTTCCCGTGGCTACCCTCTGAGCGCACCGTTTACAACGCGATTAATGCTGGACTCCTTGGGGTTGGCAGGCACCAGCTTCCTTACAAGCCGCCAGATAGACGGCCTAAGAGCAGCGGAAAACGGATGGCCTATACCAACGCAAGGGGACGGTGCATCAGCGAACGCCCCCGTGCCGCTGAGCACAGAAGCGAGTACGGGCACTGGGAGATGGATACGGTGGTGGGCGGAAGGGGAACGAGACCGGCATGTTTGCTGGTCATGACCGAACGGATGAGTAGACGTGAAATTATTCGAAAGATCCCCCAAAGAACTCAGCAGGCGGTCACACGAGCGCTGGGAAGGCTTGAGCGCGAACACAACAGCATCTTCAACACCATGAAAACAATCACCTGTGACAACGGTTGTGAATTCCTTGATCCCAACAGCATTGAGCGATCTGTTCTCTCAGACAAGAAGCGCTGTGAGGTATTCTTTGCTCATCCTTTCACTTCCTCCGAACGCGGCTCAAACGAAAATGCCAACCGCATCATTCGACGATTCATCCCAAAAGGGGCAGACATCTCACACTTCACCAGAAAACAAATCCAAAACATCGAGGACTGGATCAACACTCTGCCGCGCAAACTCCTCGACGGTCTATCGGCAGAAGAGAAGGTCGAATTACACTTCAAGGAGGCAGCATGAGAATCATTGACCCTCTATACCGACTCCGTGCATTTAGAATTGCAAGTCAGGCTCGAAAACCTTGCTTCTTTTCATCATTATGCACACAATATTACTCGTTACGCTCTGTAGCACGGATTCTCTGAAGTAATTCCTTGCTTTCTATTTCAACTAACTCAGACACATCAGGTGCAGCTCGAATTACCTCCAGATGCGCCCTTGCTCGCTCTGTCCGCCCAAGCCGAAACTCAATCTCCGCAGCACTCAGCCGGGACTCCAACGCACCGTAGTCATCTTCCTGAAGCAGCCCAAGAGCTCTGCTCATGTACTCACCGGCCCGTTCCACCTCCCCGGCCCTCAAATGTACCAGTGCAGCCGTGTCCAGAATTGCGAAAGATTCATCAGCCATCTCCAATAACCCCGGCAACAATTGCTTCGCGCGATGAACCGTCTCCTTGTTCTGGGCCAGATTATAGATCAGGTTGTTCAATATGTTCACCTTCTCCGGGTACATATTGTGTGCGGCCTCAAGCAATCCCACCGCAGTCCCCTCCTTGCCTTCGAGGCGCGCAGCCTCTGCAGCCATGAGCAGCGACTTCACCGTTACACCCTTAATGTCCTTCGACATAATCTCAGAGAAAATCGTCATCGCACGACGAGGATCCCCCTTCTCGAAATAGCTCTGCCCCAGCATTTCTCCCCACAGACGCTCACGCGGAACATGCTCGTGCAGGTATTCAAGAGCCTTTAGGAGATCGGCATCCCGCTCTTTCTGCGTACCTTTCGTCAGGACCAGCACACGATAGAAAGGCACCGGATCCTGGGCATTCTCAATGCCTGCCAAAGCACAGGACTGAGCCCACTTGAGGTCTTTTGACGCCAGAGCACAACGCAAACCAACACCATATGCCGATAGCAACCCACGGCTCTGAGGGATAGCATGCTTAATCAGGATAGAGGCAGGAACAAGCTCCTTCTGTCTGAGCAAAAAATCAGCAGCAGACACATAGGCTTCGGAATCAAAGCGATTATCCGCAATTGCATCTCCAATAAACCCTTTGAGCCAATCGCCCGCTCCTTCCTTTCTATAACGCGAAATCAACGCAGCCAACCACAATTGTGAATCCCCCGGATGCAATCCGCATGCTTTATTTACAAGATCCAAATCTCCTTCGCTCAACGCAACCGCAATGCGCCAGAGCATGACTGAGCGAGGCGTCAAAACCAACGCCCGCTTTACGGCCTCCTGCGCCCCCGGCACCTGCTCCTGACGCGCCTGCAGCATCGTCAGACGCTTTAGCAACGCAGCCTTTTCATCCGGATTCCGACCGCGGTTTTCCCAATCATCAAGACGCGACACCTCCAAACCACCTCCCGCTGCATACCAACGGGCAGCCAGCGCTTCAATCTCCGCCACAAACGGACTCACTGCTTTCGCTGCTTTCTCCTGACACTTCTGCGCCTCACGTGCCATTTCGGCCTGCGTGAACGGCTTTGGCCATCGACGTTCAACCGCAAACTCTGCGGGGAGAGGCGCCAATCGCTGCAACGCCTTTTCACGTTGACGATCAATCTCGACACCCAGTCTAAGCCCTTGTACCTCGGCCTCCTTAATCCGCCCGGTTTCATAAAGCATTTGAACCGCTGCACGCGAATCCAGAACTTCTTCGCGACGAGTCAAAAGATGAAGCGCCCGTTCTTTGAAGCCAAACACATCCCATATCGCCGCCTCAATGCGGTCAAGCTCCAGGTTGTCAGGGAACAGAGCACGAAACGTCTCGACTCGATGTAAAGCATAGGCGCCATACCCCATGCTCATGATTGCATTTACCTGCAACAATCCCGCACGAAGAGAGGGGGTGTCAGAAAGATTAAAGTAGTTGCGAAGCGACTCGTACGTCTCTTCCCAGCGCCCTTCCGCATGATACAAGGCTGCAGCCTGTAACATCATCTGCAATCTGCGCAATGGATACTGCTTCGCTACCTGCTCAATTCGTCGATGCGCCTCTGAGTATCGGCGCAGCGCGGCTAAAGCAGAGATATAGGTCAATTCCAGACGCTCAGGAAGCGTCCCTTTTTCCTCGCGTTCATCCAATTCTTCTAAACAATGCTTTAAATGCGTCCGCTGCAGTTTGCGAATATCACCTGACGCCAACTCAGAAGCCATGGGCAGGCATCGCCACAAGGGCAAAAGAACATCCATATTCCCAAACAGATGATAAAGTGGGCGCACATCCATACGCGCCTCAACGCGCTCGTCTTCAATGCCAAGCACATGCTTACGCAAAACAAACCATTGAGCAGCATATTGCGCAACTACAAGGTGAAGCGCAGGGTCATCAGAATCCAGATTGCTCAGTCGGGCAAAAGTCATCCACGCCAAATCTACACGCCCAAGACGAAAACATTGCGCAAGATAGGTCGCAAGTTCGTCAACACCAAGAAGCCCCAGGTTCTTGCGCAGATTGGAGGACAGCAGATCCTCCCACCCCCCGCCGGGTTCCCCCAAAGCCAACACAAACAGGTACCCCAGAAAGCGTACATCATCTCCCCAGATATCAGCAGCACGCCGCATCACGCTTCCCGCTCCCGCCAGGTCCCCCGTGACCAGATGCGCATGCACAGAGATCAGGGCATGCCGCACATCACCGTAGCGATGCTGACTGTCAACCTGCACAACAACCTCCCATTGCTCATGCTGTGCAAGATACAGAAACAAATTACGAACACGGGCTGCAAACAGGTGAGATCTACCCACCAGAAGAAGTTGTTGCGCCACCTCATCGGGTCGCTTCTGTGCCGCAGCATATTCTGCCCGAATCATCGCAACTCCGGGCAAACGACGAGCTGATGCCGGCAAAGCATCAACTACCGCAATCGCCTCTTTGGGCCGCCCCAGGGCCATGAGCGACCAACTTTTCATTACGTTTTCTTCGACGTTTAGAGGTTTCTCCGATTCCAATCCCGTATACACTCCAAGGGCTTCAGAAAAATCCCCTTTCGTCACGAAAATGCGCGCCTGCATCGACTTCAGTTCGCGTCGGTCCGGATTCAGCCACAACGCGGCTTGCACCGCCCGCGTTGCAGCAGATGAATCAGACTGCAATAACCCCTCAAGCGTGCCTTCGATCATTGCTGCACGGTGAGAAGGACGGTGCTTATAGAAAACAAACGTGATTCCCAGAACCAGAATCAATACACCAAGTATCACCCGCCCCCATTTGAGACCACGACGCCAGGCAGGCGGCAAAATGGTCGCTTTATCCGGAGCCTCAAGCTCGCCCCGCCGAATGCCATCCCTGATATAGCGGCGGCGCGACACCCAGTTCTTCCACCAGAGGGCTTCTGCCTGCGTCAGCATGATCGCAATCAGAAGAAACACCGCCACCGTATCATGGAGAAAATTCTCTCCCCACTCCGGCGGCATGCGGGGAGCCAGCAGCACCATGGTCGTGATCCGAATGATATTCAGAAATAAAACCTGCAGAATTCCCAGCACGACAAATGGTACGGTCTCATACCACTTAAATCGCAGCAATACGCTCACGCCAAGGAGACAAACAAAGACCGTAGTTGCCGTACGCATTCCACTACAGGCCTCCGGCACTCCAAATTGCATCAACCCGGTCTGAAGCACAAAACCATCTGCCCAAATACGTGCATTCAGGCAATGTAGCGCCCACTCAGCCCCCTTGATGGAAAACCATTGCATACCAACAAGAATACGGCCGACCACCTGACCCGGAAGAGGATTGGCCCAGTACAGCAAGAAAAGAGACAACCTAACGTCTCCACCATAACGGGCAGGAAGGCTCCACCGAAGGCAAGCATAGAGAATCAGGATGAGCCCCAACCATTGAAATTGGTGCACACGAAAGATCAGCCCGAACACCACCAGCAACGCACCCGCTACACCTAAAGCGGGCAACCAGCGCCAGGGCTCAAGTCGTACCGCATTGTCCGGCTTGCGGCGAAACAGAATCAGTACAGAAAACAACACACCGAGGACAAAGAGTATGACTCCGTTATCATCAGCTGTTATTCGTCCATAATTTGAAACCGACCACACCACAAACAGGATACCCGCGGCGGTCGCAACCATTTTCCGCAAGCCTGTCATGCGGGTTGTTATACAAGAAAGAGTTATTAGAGAAAAGAGTTAATTACGCACCGAAAGGGAGATCCGCGATGTGAGTTGTGCGATGTGTGACCTGGCTCGGAGGTGCTGAGGCGCATAGCTCCGAGCTAAATAGCCCCGAGTACAGGCACCCACACAACAACCATGCACCCCGGACGAGATGCAGGACGTGCCGCTCAAAACTGATGATGGTAGCTCACATAGGCTTCAAATGTGTCACGCGTAAACTCAAGCTCCTCATCATCGCTAATTCGCTCGTAATGAGCAAAATATGTGCTGAATGTCATCTCTTTATGAATGCGAAAATCCGTGCCAATCCGACTATCCCATTTATCATAGTTTGATGAATTCTCAGGATCGTCCACATTTTCAAATTCAGCTTTGTTTTCTCGGATGGTATAAACTGTGGATGCGTTTAAAGTCAGCCAATCCAAGATCGGATAAGAAAGCGTTGCCCCATTCCCCCAGGAAGTATACGGCCAATCAGTAGCTCCGCTCGACTCCACATCAGAGTACCTCGAGAAAAAGGACGCACTTGATATTTCACCCTGCCAATTCAAACGATAACTGTATAGATCATAAATCTCATAAGAAGAATTGTAACCTTCGCGAATATCACGCGCATATCCGAGACTGTGCCTCAGCGTTTTACTAAGTTGCGTTTCCAGATCAATGGTCCGCGTCAACTCAACAGAATCGCCTTTAGGACTATATTCCTGATTGTTTATCTCCTCCCCTCTTTCAGACCCACGACTGGTTGCCACGCCAACCCCCACTGACATGCTCAACGTAGATGCCTCCCCCACGGGGAACATACCCATGCCGCCTTCTTTTGCCGTAAAATAGACAGAATAATCCTGTAGCGCCGTATCTTCACGCTCAGGATCAACATAAAATGTTTGCCAAAATCGGCCACGCACCCCCGCCCTTGCGCCATCCCACACTTCACTCTCGAAAGCAAGGCTCTCAGTGTATCTCACCCGCTCCTGATCCTCAAATTCATCGTCATTCGGAATCTCATGATATCTGGAAAGTCCAAAAATTAAACGTTCCCGGCTCCCCACATCCCAGTTCATCTGAGCTCCGGTATCATTACTGAATCGTTCGTAACGACTGCCGCCGTACCGATCGTTAACTCCTCGCGTGTCCACATAATCTGTCTGATAACTGATGTTGTCGTAAATGGTGCCGTATACATAAGGGGTCAGGCGAAAGGATGAAGAGATAGCTCCATAAATTCCTTCCTCTGGAAGCGTGAAAAAGAACTCATCTTCCTGCGTATCCAAAGGGTAATACGCATACCCGAGTGAGAATGATGCATCAAGGTCCATATTACGATTGATGATCAGATAATTACGGAAAGACAAAGTAGAGATGATCGGAAAATCGTGTCCGTCTTCTTTGATCTCGCCGCGACTATTGTTGAATATATAGTCTGTTCCACTGCCGGTGCTGGTCGTATAGCGGTAACCTACGCGTTCGGTCAGGGCCATGGTGGAATAGAATGGACCCAGGCGAAATGTCGCATAGTCCGGTGGTGCTATCTCACGGTGCGTCGAAAAACGAACAGCCTGGCCAAATACAACCGGGGCAGCAAGCAGGACCATCAGACCTGCATATACCAAAATCGATATTTTTCGTGTCATATCATCAATCCTTCCGTTGCGCTCCCACCTCATCATCAATCGCGCTTCTTACCACCATCTCCCCCCAACTTCCAGAAGATAACGTGAGAGTACCCCCAGCTTCCGGCGCTGCTTCCGGCTCCGCTCGCTCACGCTCGCAGCTACAACTCCCTCACCCCTTCGCCATCTCCCCTTCGCCATCTCCCCGTAGCCACGAGCGTGAGCAAGTGGATCCCCTGCTTCCGGATCCGATCGCTCACGCTCTCGACTACAACTCCACTTCCCCTTCGCCAGCCTTCCCTTCGCCAGTCTCCCCGTAGCCACGAGCGTGAGCAAGTGGATTCCCACGGTATTTCCTCCTCAGGCTGTGATCAATCCGCCAGTACCGCCCCCAAAAGCCATCTTCAAAAGGGATCAACTCTGGATAGCCCACCACAAGACAACCCGAATAGGCATAATCCCGTGGTTCCTTAACAAATCCTGCACGCACAGGATTGTTGAGAATATACCACGCCACGCTCTCAAAGGCCCCATGTTCACGTTCTCCCGCTGACAACACATGGTCATGGGCTTGCTGCTGCCAGCATGCCGAAAAGAGGTACGCTTTCAGGTGTCTTCGAAAGAACTCCATCGCCACAATCTGGTCCGTATCTTCAGCAAGCCCAACCCACAACATATGTACGTGGTCAGTCATCAGACAGTACGTCGGACAGGTAAACCGATAACGGTGCTGGGTATGCGCCAGGCATTCACGAAAGGCAGAATGAAATGCATCATCTAACCAACCGGTCATACGGTTCTTTATCGCCAAGGTCCAATGAATAAACGCCCATCCTTGATAGTACTCCCGAGATAGTCGAGGGAGATGACTGTGATTTCGTGCAGAAGCAGGAGTCTCTCCAACCGCTTGCTCACGCTCGCAGCTACATAAGATGTCTCTCCTTATGGCTGATTCTTCCATCCATTGCCTTTCACAACACTTCCAGCGCTACTTCCGGATCCGCTCGCTCACGCTCTCGGCTACAACTTCATCTCTCCGTCTCTCTCCCCTTCGACAATCTCCCCGTCGACACTTTCCCCGTAGCCACGAGCGTGAGCAAGTGGATCCCCCTATTTCAGCTTGAGGAGCTCAAGATCCGTATAAGCCTGGCCGAATTGCGGGATCGTCTTGATAAGATCGTATCGCGCATTGACGATCTGCCGAAGCTCGGCCTGCGCCTCATCCGACAAGGGAATCACTTCAGGACACTGCACAGCCAGCCCATAGCCGCTGAAGGCCGCAAGCGAAGCACCTGTTTCCTGCAGCAGTCGCCTCATCCCGACACGATTCAACACGTGACATGCCGCAGCCTGCTCATCATCCCATTCGGGATAGTAGCTGAATGGCCCCAATTCCAGTCCTGCCGGGACTCGCCGACGCGCTTCCACAGCCAGATATGTATCCTGCGTCAGCAACTCGTCTCCAGGCTCGGATTGCTCGCGCACAATGCGTCCCGCTTCGCGTAAATCAGCCAGAGGCGATTGCTCCTTGAGCGGCCACCAGATCCGATCCCTCTCCCCCACAAACCATCCCCAGGTAATGGGACTGGACCCCGCCACAGCAAGACACAACGCCAACACGCCCGCACCCAGAGCCAGTCGGCGACGGTCAGCCACCTCTCCCGACGCATCTGTAAGGCAGCCGCACAGCTTTACAGCAACTGCTACCGCAAACAATGGATAGACAATGACCTGGTAATCGTCATACGGGAATGGGGCCAGGATATGCACCAGTGTCACCACGCCGACACTTGCCACAAGCAACCACCACATTAAAGAATGCTCCGCATCCGCAGAATCACGCTTCGAGCCTGCCCCCCCTGCCCAACGATATAGCACCAACCCCATCGCCAGCATCACCCCCGGCAGATACGCCGCCACCACGCGCGAAATAAATCCGCCCTTATACGCCAGCGCGACCAACCCTGTCCCGCCTTCACGCGCCGCATGATACTCCACCAGCCCAAACCACATTGCCCGCGGCGCAGCCAACAGAAACGGCAGAAACACAACACACCCTGCCAACGCAGCCCCAAGCGCATACCATATCGGCAACTGCAGCGGTACCACCCGTTCGCGCGCACGCAGGGCCATCCACAACAATCCCGCAAATACCACGGGCACCGCAAACGCCGCCGACGTCCGCGTTCCCGCCGATAACACCATCAGCACCGCCGACAGCAGCATCATTCCGGCAGATCGTTTCCTGAGCGCGCTCGCAAGAACAAGAAACCCCAGCGTCAGCAAAAATCCGCTCAACGCATAAGTCTTGACCACCGTCGTGAAATAGGTGTGATAGACATTCACACCCAACAAGCAAAACACAACCAACGCCGCAAGCCGTCCCCGTCGTCCGCCCCCAGCAACCCCACACGCCAGACGCCCACTGATCAGCAATGTAAATAAACCCAGCAGCGCAGTATATGCACGCCCACCCGCCAGTCCCCACTTCGCAACAAGCGGGCAGGCCGGCACATAACCAAACGACATCACCGGGCCCTGCGTCGATGCAAAATGCAGGTAAGGTAGCTTGCCCGACGCAACCAATTGAGACGCGTACAGATACCAGCCTTCATCCTGGTTCAATTCACCAAACCAAAGATTCGCCGCATAGAGAAGCAGCGTCACCAAGAGTGCCGCAAGCCAGAGAATACGCTCTCTCATAATCAATCCAGTCTTACGAGCCCGGGTGCACCAACGCTAATCCCTTTTCGCACAGGGGACATGATTCAGGGTCAAAGGTCACCGGCTCCATTTCCAACAAGCTGATCATGGGGCAACTGAATTGTGCTTTGCCGCCGCTGCGGTCCACCAAAACGACCACAGCCATCACAATACCACCCCGTGCTTCGATAATATCGATGCATTCCTGCACCCTGCCACCACGAGTCACCACATCCTCGGCCACCACAAACCGCTCGCCTTTTTTTATCTCAAAACGACGCATCACCAGCTTGTTGTCCTGTTTCTCGGCAAATATAGACTTGGTTTCAAGATTGCGCGCAACCTCGTGGCCCACCACGATACCACCCAACGCCGGCGCCAGAACGGTATCCACCACCAATTCGCCATCCATTTTCTCACGCATCTTATTCGTCAACGCCACGCACAGATCCGATGCCAGTCGCGGATAGCGCAGCAGGTTTGCGCATTGAAAAAATCGATTGCTATGCAGGCCGGAGCGCAGTTCAAAATGCCCATCAAGCAGCGCACCCGTACGTTGAAGAACTTCCAGAATCTCAGCGGTTTCCATAAATATCCTCTCCTGTGTTTCAAAAGAGAAAAGCAAAAAAGAGTGTTTTGGGAAAGGAGTTAATCGAAAATGCCGCGCCAATTAACACACATTATTCTTGAAGAGTCGTCGTAAAAACGCGAAGCCTGCCGTCAGTGCGGGTCGATTAACCCTTTAACCTGCGCAGCACGAGGTGAAGCCGCTTCCGAAAGAGCGCGTGCCCTTGCTTCGCTTCGGGTCACCATGCAGAGCTTGGCAAACACGCACTACATCAACATCAAACCAGACTTCTCCCATCCAATGTAGTGGCGGCTTAACCGAACGAAGTGAGGAAAGCCGCTTCTTTGACAATAATTACGCGAAAATCCTCCCAAAACTTTTTTCGCAATTTAGGTCATAGTCCTATAGACCCGCTTGAGCCCCCTTTGCTAGCTTTACATGAACAACCTCCAATCGGAGATCGTCCATTCCACTATCCTATCCCCACACAGGGATGGGATTTAATATGTGGTTACGTAACCATGTTGCGGGAAACGAAGGAGATATATGAGTTATTCGTTAACACTGGCATCCCATAGGGACGCCAGTGTTGGAGTGCGGGAGTACTGGAGTGTTGGATTGCAGAGACTTACGCAAGTCGCTTGACTCGATGCGACAGAATGCATTTGATGGTTTGCCTCTTTCTCCAATGGCCCAAAGGG